>JAAWLQ010000312.1 GCA_022797995.1 Lachnospiraceae bacterium | reverse complement strand
GGGCGCGGTACTTTCGCGCCTTAGTCAATGTTGGCAGTTAGTTCATCGCCGCGTTACCCCCGCCGAGGAAAGAACCTCCCTCCCCTCCTCCGCCGTCCCCTTGCGTTAGGAGAAGGTCCCCTGTCAGGCATTGCGGGAACCCTGGTCTTTGGCGGCAGACCCCCTGTTGGTCATTGCGGGAACCCTGGTCTCAGGTGGCAGGCCCCTGTTGATCATTGCAGGAATCCCGGCCTTAGGTGGCAGACCCCCTGTTGGTCATTGCGGGAATCTCACTCTCAGGCAGCAGACTCCTGTTGGTCATTGCAGGAACCTTGACTTAGGCCTCAGGACCTTGAAGGTCCTTGCACGAGACTGGCCCCCTTGTGAACTAAACGCGAATTCCCCCAACCCGTGCCTTCCGCTTCCGTGCAGTGCCGCACAGAACAGACAAACGCCGGCCACATGTGGAATTTTTCCCATTGGCAATCGGAGTTTTCTCCATTGTCAGTCCCAGGCGGATTTTTCTATACTGAATCAGCAGAAGAGATGGGGGCGAACCCCGCCCGCCGGAAAAGGGAGGAAAGAAAAAGTGGAAAGGAAACTGCGATTTCAGGAGGACGGAAGCTTTCGGATTCTCCAGCTTACGGACATTCACTATACCGAGGACGATGAGAGAGACCACAAAACAGTGGCCCTCATGCGGGAACTGATCAGGCGGGAGAAGCCTGATTTTATTATCACCACAGGAGATACCGTCTATGGCGAGAAGAACATAGAATATCTTCCGCTGGCCCTGGCGCCGCTGACGGAATCCGGGATTCCCTGGAGCTTCATATTCGGAAATCATGACGTGGAATTTGCGGGGAACCGGGAGGAACTGTTTGCCGCAGTGCAAAAACTGCCCGGATGTATCGCATACCACGACCCCGAGTCGAAGGACGGCGTCGGGAACCACACCATAGGCATCGAGGACAAAGAGGGCAGAGTCAGATGGCTGATTTTCGGAATAGACTCCGGAGACTACAATCCGCTGGAACAGGTGGGCGGTTACGGATTCATAACGCCCAACCAGATTCACTGGTACCAGGAACAGATTCGCAGACAGGAGCAGGCGGGAGAAGACTTCGGCGTTCTGGCCTTCCAGCACATGGCGCTGCCGGAGTACGAAGAACTGTTCCGCTATGAAATTTGCTATGGCACCAGACGGGAAGGATTCGGCTGTCCCAGAATTAACACAGGCTTTTTTGCGGCTATGCTGCAGGCGGGACATTCCCCCAGCCTTTTTGTGGGACATGACCATGTAAACGATTTCTATGGAAAACTGTACGGCGTCACGCTGGGATACGGACGGGCCACCGGCTATGGTACTTACGGGGCCCAGGACTTTGCCCGGGGCGGAAGAGTGTTTGTGCTGAACCAGGAGAACACATCTTCCTATGATACCTATGTGAGCCTGGAGGGCGGCATTGTGGTGGACGACCCCTGGCGCTATGAACCGCTGGAAAGGAGGGCGGAAGGATGATTCGATTTGTGACATTCAATATTCGCTGTGACTATGAGCAGGACGGACCCAACAATTTCTGCTTTCGGCAGAAACTGATTCTGGAGAAACTGGAAGAAAAGAAGCCGGATGTAATCTGCTTTCAGGAGGTGCTGCCCCATGTGGCGGCCTGGCTGAAGCATGCGCTTAAGGACTACTATGTTCTGGGCTGCGGCAGAAGCGAGGATTTTCAGGACGAACAGATGGCGGTGGCATATCGTACAGACAGATTTGACCTGATTTCCTGGGAGACCTTCTGGCTTTCCGAGTCCGGCAGACCCGGAAGCCGTTTCGACGGACAGAGTATCTGCCCCAGAACCGCCGCGGAGGCGCTTCTGTATGACAGGGAGGAAAAGGAAATCTACCGGATTTTCAATACCCACCTGGACCATGTGTCCGGCGATGCCAGGAAACGGGGACTTGGCCAGATCCTGGACAGAATCGAGCATCCGAAGACCTTTCCGGAGGCAGGAGTGATTCTGGCGGGAGATTTCAATGCGGAGCCCGGCTGGCCGGAGCTGGAGGAACTGTGGAACAGAGGAAAGCTGACGGATGCCGCCGAAGGACTTGGAGGGACTTTCCACGATTATGGACGGCTGTCTCAGCTTGAAAAAATAGACTATATCTGTCTGGCAAAGCCCTTGTGTTCCGCAAAGGCAAAGCGCTGGGAGGATTGTACAAATGGCGTCTACTTATCAGACCATTATCCAATCAGTGTAGAAATTTACAGAGAATAAAAGAAAATAGTCCATTGTTTCAGAAGACGGGGTTTCGCTATAATGACGATATTGAGAGCAAAAAAGAGGAGGGACTCACATGAAAAGTAAGGCAAAGATTCAAAAAGCGCCGGTTGGGAAGCGGATCATCAAGTTCTGGCCCCTGTATGTCATGTTGATACCGTGTGTGGTCTACTACATATTGATCTGTTATGTGCCCATCGCGGGAAATGTACTGGCATTCAAGGATTACTCCTTCAAAAAGGGAATCTGGGGAAGCGACTGGGTGGGGCTGCGCTATTTCAGGACTTTCTTCAGCAGCTATGACTGTCTCAGACTGATAAAGAACACCCTGACGGTAGGATTGATCAAATGTATTCTGGAGTTCCCTTTTGCTATCATTCTGGCGCTGATGCTGAATGAAGTGCGGAACATGAAGTTTAAAAAGGTTTCACAGACCATTACCTATCTGCCGCATTTCCTGTCATCGGTTATCATCGTGACCATGATTCAGAGAATTCTGGCTCCCAACAATGGTGTGCTGAACCAGATTATAGCGGCGTTTGGCGGAAAGGGAGATACTTTCTTCCTGATGGAGTCAAATTACTTCTATCCTATTTTGTTCGTTATGGACCTGTGGCGTAATATCGGTTGGGATTCTATCATTTATCTGGCTGCTATCGCGGGAGTGGACACTGCTCTTTACGAAGCGGCGGAGATGGACGGCTGCGGCAAGCTGGGGCGGATGTGGCATATCACCCTTCCCGGCATCCGGGGAACCATCGGTCTGTTGTTCATCATGGGTGTCGGCGGCCTGCTTTCTTCCGGCTTCGAGCAGATTTACCTGCTGCGTACACCGGGCAACATGGATCTGGCGGACACATTGGATGTGTATGTGGTTAATGTGGGTCTGATGGGCGGACAGTTTGGCTACGCTTCGGCTATCGGCCTGGTACAGGGTATCGTGGGACTTGTGATAGTAATCACGGCCAATAAGATCTGTAAGAAGATGACGGAAGTAAGTCTCTGGTAGGAACCTTCTGACGCAAGTCATTTTATATAGAAGGAAAAATTAAGGAGGGAATGAAATGAAAAAGAAAGTATTAAAACGCATGTTTTCCGTATTGTTAGCGGGAACCATGATGGCAACTGTTCTGGCAGGCTGTGGCAATGACGGCGGAAATACCGGGTCAGGTGACTCACAGCAGTCCTCGCAGAATGAGTTCTCGGCGCAGCCGTCCGACGACACGTCCAGTGCAGAAGGCGAAAGCCAGGCAGAGGGACAGGGACAGTCCGATGAATGGATTGCAGACCGTGAGATCGTTTTACATGCTTATGTGGATGATATCTACAATGCATTGCCGGATGATCAGGTGAACAATCCGGTGTTCAAGGAGATCAAGGAGCGTACGGGAATTCAGCTCAAGGTTACGTTTACACCTGGTGAGAGCAACAGCAAGACGCTGGCAGCTCAGCTGGCGGCAGGTACGATTCCCGATGCCATTGTCTGCTACCTGAACAACTCGGCAAGACCGGAGTTCCCGTTGCTGCACAAGGCGGCAAAGGATGGTCTGTTTGCAGATCTCTCCGAGTATATACCAAATTCAAAGGTGTATTCCAAGTACATGGAAGAGGGATATCTTCCCAATGACAGTTACAAGAACATTGTGTTCCGTGAGGATTTTGATGGCGCAGTATATCTGTTGCATCTGGGTGTGGACGCAGTAGACAGATCCATGATCTACGATCCCCAGGAAGCTTATATCGGAGGACCTTATATTCAGAAGTCTATCATAGATGCGCTGCAGATTGATCCTACTTCTGTTCGCACTTCGGAAGATTTCTATAATCTGCTGGTGAAGATTAAAGAAGGCGGATTTAAGGATGACAACGGCAACGATGTGATTCCTCTGGGACCCAAGTACTGGGGCGGTTCTGTGGATGCGATGGACTGGGATTTCCGCAGTCTGATGTGGGGTGTCAGCGATAACTACAATATGGATGCGGATGGACAGATTTATCATTTTGCAGAGACAGAGTATGTATATGACCTGATCAACTATGTGCGTAAGCTTCTGGCGGAAGGCCTGCTGCATCAGGAATATTTCACCATGGATGAAACCAGAGCCGATGAGCTTTACAGAAACCACAGCTGCGCTATCATGGGTGATGTTCACAATTATGTGGATATTGTATATGAGTCAGAAGACTGGATTCCCCTTGGACCTCTGAATGATATTCAGGGCAACAATAAAATGGTTACTTCCGGTAAGGGAGCAAGAGGCTGCCTGGCAATTTCTGATGAAGCTGAGAATCCTGAAGAAATCTTCCGTTTCTTTGACTGGCTTTCCACTTACGAAGGACAGCTTCTGGGCCAGTATGGTATAGAAGGGCTTTCCTACAATATGGTAGACGGTATGCCTCAGCTGACAGAGGAAGCACTGGATCATCTGAATAAAGGCGATGAGAAGTGGATGTGGAATGAAGTAGGCGCGGCATTCGGCGGAAGCGGAGTGTATCTGTTCGAGTTTATCACAACGGATAAGAACAATATCGATTACTTCGGCGAGGCAAGACCGGGCGCTGCGGGAGGCTCTACTTTCCAGAGAAGTGTGGACCTTGCGACACAGTATCCCAGAGAGTATAAACTGGTTGAAGGCCTGGCAGCCACCAGCTATCTGAATTCAGATGATATGGCGGAGATAAAGGCACAGTTGTCGCTGCTCAATTTTGATGATGTTCTGGTACAGGCAATTTTCGCTAAGGATGATGCGGAAGTGAAGTCCATCATTGAAAGCTTCCGGGCACAGTTGAAATCATCGGGTAATGATCAGTTCAAGGAAAAACTGATGGAGATTTACAACGAAGATCCGAAGGCCATTAATTTCTATCGTTAACGGATATCGAGAAACAGTGATATTGACATGATACCGCGGGAACAGGCCTGCGGTATCATCAAAAAGAATGATTCATGAGTTGAAACCAATATGCAGGGAGGGTGCCAAGGAGGTCATGGGCGGACAGCCGGTGCGCTATGTGTTCTCTGGCATCGCTAACAGCTCCAATGTCCGTCTGGACAGCTTCTATTGGAGGGACACCC
>JAAWLQ010000311.1 GCA_022797995.1 Lachnospiraceae bacterium | reverse complement strand
GCCTATTAAGATGAAGTTTGACTACACCCGTATGTTCATGGGTAGTAAGTTTGCCATATTTAACTATGCTACACGTTCCGTGGGCGGTTACTGCGGGCCAAAACCGATGAATTTGAGCAGATCACCGGAAGCATGAACGAGGGGCTGGTGTTACTTGACCAGAAGGGGACGATTTTAAGCATCAACCCGGCGGCGCGGAAGCTGTTCGGCGCAGACCGATCCTGCGCGGGAAAGGATTTTTTGACGGTGGATCGCGGCCACGAGCTGAGCCGGGCCATTCTGTCCGCTCTGGAGAATGGACATGGAGAAATCCGCACAGAGAAAAACGGTCGGGAAATACAGTTTGACGTCAGCCGGATCGAGTCAGATGGAGCCGTGATGGGAACCGTACTGCTGGCCTTTGACGTGACAGAGCAGGCGACCGCCGAGCGCACACGCCGGGAATTTACTGCCAACGTGTCCCACGAGCTGAAAACACCGCTGCAATCCATTATGGGCAGCGCGGAACTTCTGAAAAACGGGATGGTCAGGCAGGAGGACATTCCCCAATTTTCCGAAGTGATTTATAAAGAAGCCGCCCGGCTGGTGGCGCTGGTGGAGGACATCATCCATCTTTCCCAACTGGATGAGGGCGCGGCGATGGAGTGGGATGAGGCAGACCTTCTCACCCTTGCCAACAGCGCGGTGTCCGCTCTGCGGGACAGTGCAGAGAAAAAACACGTCCGGCTTTCTGTTGCGGGGGAAATCGCCCGGGTGAATGGGGCGCGGGGCCTGCTATACGAAATGGTCTGTAACCTCTGTGACAATGCTGTCAAATATAATGTGGAAGGCGGCTCCGTGGAGGTCACTGTCTCCAGGGATGCGCGAGGCGCGCTCCTTACCGTCAGGGATACTGGCATCGGCATCCCGGCAGAATACCAGTCCCGTGTGTTTGAACGGTTCTTCCGGGTGGATAAGAGCCGGTCGAAAGCTTCTGGAGGAACAGGGTTAGGTCTGTCTATCGTAAAGCATATCGCGCAGTATCACCATGCAATCATTGAGCTGCAAAGCGATGTTGGTAATGGCACGAGTATTTCGATTATATTCCCTTTGACGTAAAAATTGTAGCCACCAGTCAAACGGATGGTCTGCTCTGCGGCTATAAGCCGCTGTTACCGGCCAGCGCCTAAAGACGCTGGCTATGCCTTTGACTCGTTCGCAATACCGACTACTTAACACGACTGCCATACTCCAGCGTAACGCAGGTAAATTCTCCTTCCTTCGACGTAATCTCCATCGTGATTCCCAGGCGGTCGCAGAGCTCCTTCACGATGTACAGACCCATACCTGTGCCACCGGAGCCTGCTCTGGTGCTTCCGCTCCCCAAAGCGGCGTCCTTCCTCCTGCTCCCGGTAAATCCCCGCTCCGTCACTCTGTGAAGCTCATGGGCCGGAATGCCGGGGCCATTGTCCCGGACAGAAATCACACCTTCCTCCGCCCGGATCCTGATGTGACAGCCGGGACAATATTTCGCACAGTTGATCAGAAGCTGTTTCAGGATAAAGCAGAGAGATTTCTCATCTGAGTGCACCGTGAAATCCCCTTCTGTCTCCACGCTTATCCCCGCGCCAATCAGCAGCTCCATCTGACTTCTCACAGCTTCCCCAACGCTCTCCCCGACGGAAAATTCTCTGATCTTCACATCTTTTTCCGCTGTGCGCAGCCTGGCGTAATATAAAATACTTTCCGTCAGATTATCGGCCCGTTTCAGTTCTCGCCGCAGTTTCCGTAAATCTGTCTGTCTTTCATATAGCCATGCCCCAATATCCGGTTTCTCTTCAAAGGCACCTTCCATAAATTCTGTTTCTGTCGACTTTTCTCCTTCCGTATCACAGGAAGGTACGCTGTCGCAGGACTGCATATTATCACGGGAAATCGCGCCGTCAAGAATCAGCGTACACGCTGTCAGCGGCGTCTTCATCTCATGAATCCAGCTCTCCACATAATCGCAGTATTCCTCTTTCTCTCTGCGTGCCTGCTCCACAAGTCCTATGGCAGAGCGTGACACTTCCCGCATCACCTGAAAGTACCGTTTTTCCATGTCATTTACAGGCTTTGGCAGCATTTCTCCCAACAGATATCTTTCCGGAATAGTCAGCCCTTCCACCAGCTTTTCCAGCTCGGCAAACCGTTTCCATTCTAACAGCCCGCTGACCGCCAGCCAGAGCAGGACAGTTACCAGACAGGCCGCCTCCAGAATGGCAATCAGCGTTCCTTCCGTCCCGGCAGCGGCCAGAATCCCGGCTATTAGAATCCCTCCAATGGCCAGAAAGCATAATGTGACCGCTCTGGACCGCGCCGTGCTGAGAAAGCACTCCCACACCCCCTTCATAACCGGTACCCCACGCCCCGGACCGTCCGGATATACTCCTCCGCCCCCAGTCTGGCCAGCTTTTCCCGCAGGCGGTTCATGTTGACATACAGTGTATTTTCATCAATGTACAGGCTGTTCTCCCACAAATCCTCCACAATCTCCTCTCTGGTGCAGAGTCCTTTTTTCATCAGGCAGGCCAGAATCCGGGTTTCGTTTTTCGTCAGCTCCTGACTTCTCCCCTCCCGGCTCACTGTCATTTCGGTTAAATCCAGCGTCAGGTCTCTGGCTGTCATCACCGGGCTGCCTTTACGCTTCAAAAGTCTGGCAATCCGGGCCAGCAGCACAGACGAATGGTAGGGCTTGCGGATATAGTCGTCCGCCCCCATACCGAATCCCAGAATCTCATCCTCCGCGGAATCCCTGGCCGTCAGGAAGATCACCGGCACATCCGAATGCTGCCGCAGTCTCCGGCACAGCTCGAAGCCGTTCTCGCCGGGCAGATTGATATCCAGCAGCGCCAGATCGCAGGGCGGCTCCGCCACCGTTTCATAGCCGTTAGCCCGCAGCAGGGTCACCAGCTCCCGGCGTATGCTCTCGTCATCCTCTACCACCAATATTTTCTCCATCCGCCATACCTCTCAATTAAAGCTGTTATACTAATAACACACCTCATAGTTCATTCCATTTTTACCCTCTCCTGTACAAAGTTTTGCCATTCTCAATCACATCGTGAAACAGAGAAACTGTATCCTGATTCTGATATACCTCATCTAAACCATGAACACAGATCACGTCATACATCTGCTCATAATCATCTTTATCATGAAGCTTTCTCAGGAATTCCTGATAATCTTTATCCTTATATAACCTTGAACGGGAAATATCACTTACAACCAACATATCCACATCGGAATCCTCTGTACATCTGCTCTCTATCACAGAACCAAATAGAATAATCTGGCGTATCCGGGTACAAATGCCGGCTACTTCTACAATATTCTCTATGATATCCTTTTTTATATCAGCCACTTCAATCTCTGTATCAAAATTCGTTTTTACCTGAACCATCTGACACATATATTTTCCTTTCACCAGCGTTTGGTTTGGTCTCTTTACGCTTACACCTGCTTTTTCATCCACATCATAGCATAAAAACCTTGACTTTACACTACTTTTTCCCCAATCATCCTAAATTTTCAAATTCATCCCCATACCTCCACACAATCTCTATCCTATTATCCTCATACACAGTAATCTTCTCCACCATCTCATCCATAAAACGGAAAGGTGATCTCAATCAATTATCATAGAAAGTTCACATATTGCTTTCAATTTTTCATCACATTAGACAAAACATCTGTTTTCTATTCCATTTCTTTTGAATGTGGACAATCCTCTTAATATCCTGTGGATACTGTGTATAAAATCGTGTATAAGTGATATTTATCCGCTTTCCAAAGCATTTTTCTGTGGATAACCCTGCTTTTTTCTTACTCGAAAATACTCTTAATACCGTTTCCCGTAAAAAAGTCCGTCATTATGCACAGTATGTCCGTGTCTGTCATATTATTTTTACACCTTTTCAATTTGAGAATCAAGTAAAAATCAAAAAAGCCGTACCCTATATCGAGGTACGGCCTTGAAATCTTATGAAGATCTGACTGCATTTCCGGCTTAGAAGATTCTCCTGATTGCCAGAATACTTCTATAGCTTGCATTGGAGACAATGATTCCGGTCTGAGAGTTGGACGCATGTACAATCTGTCCGCCTCCGATATAAATTCCCACATGACCTGAATAGCATATGATATCGCCCGGCTGTGCATTGTCCAGACCATCTACCGCATATCCCTGAGAACGGTCCGCCGCGGACGAATGAGGAAGACTTACGCCAAAGTTCGCATAGACGCTCATGACAAATCCGGAACAGTCGGTTCCGCCTGTCAGGCTGCTGCCGCCATATACATAAGGATATCCCACAAACTGCAGTCCGTACTCCGCCACTGCCGCTCCCATCTCGCTTCCGCCGCTGACGGTGTAGGAAGCTGCATCCTGGGCGGGCGCACTGTTCTGCGCTGCCTGAGCCGCATTCTGGGCGGCCTTCTTCGCCGCTGCCTCCTGGGCCTTCCTTCTCTCCTCCGCCTCTTTCGCCAGACGTCTCTCTTCCTCTTCTCTTGATTCCGCCTGAACGAACTCGCTATGTAAGGAAACGAACTCTGTGGATACCCAGCCTGTACCTTCTTCCACGTCTACCTTCACCCAGCCCTCGGTCTCCTCCAGTACCAGAAGATCGTCGGCCTCGGGAACCATTCCCAGAATGGAACACTCCGTGCTGGGCTCCACCCTTACGAACAAGGTTTCAGTAGTCACTGTGGCAATCCGCTTTCCCACACGCTTTGCAATCTCTACCGCATCCTCACCTGTGACACAGTATTCCGCTTTCACATATCCGGTCACACTGCCGGAAGTAATCTGATACCATCCGTTTTCCTCCTGAATAAAGGTACCAACGGAATTATTATAAAGCTTACCTAAAATCTCTCCTTCTTCACTGGGAAGGCTTCTGACGTTCACATAATCCGTCACCTGTGCAATCACCAGATTTTTAAACAGGTCCTCTTCCGTGGGCTCCGCCATCGGAACATCTTCATCCACCACCTGTATCCATTCAATAATGGACTCAATAGGCATCGTAGGGACATCTGTGGTTATATCTTCAAGCTTATTGCCGTTGGACAGTGCCAGACTCACGCCGCCGCCCGGCAAAATGGAACCGCTGGCCTGAGCTGTGATACTCATTCCCGAAAAAGCAATTGCTGCAGTTAACACATAAGCTGACATTCTCTTCACATTACGTATCATCTCAATCTCCTCTTCCCGTTTCTGATCATATAGTCATCCGACAGCTGTCTGCCGGAAAAATTACGTCTTTATCTATAATTTATTACAAAGTTATTAAATCTGTTAATAAATATAGCACTGTTTCTTAATTTTGTCAACCCA
>JAAWLQ010000310.1 GCA_022797995.1 Lachnospiraceae bacterium | reverse complement strand
CCCAGCAAGTCTCTGAACCCGGATGAGTGTGTGGCAATCGGCGCTTCCGTACAGGGCGGAAAGCTGGCCGGTGACGCGGGCGCAGGGGATATTCTGCTGCTGGATGTAACGCCGCTGTCCCTGTCCATTGAGACCATGGGCGGTGTGGCCACCAGACTGATTGAGAGAAATACCACGATTCCTACAAAGCACAGTCAGATCTTCTCCACGGCGGCAGATAATCAGACGGCAGTGGATATCAATGTGGTGCAGGGTGAGAGACAGTTTGCCAGAGATAATAAATCCCTCGGACAGTTCCGGCTGGATGGTATCCCTCCTGCAAGGAGAGGTGTACCTCAGATCGAGGTTACTTTCGATATCGACGCAAACGGTATCGTGAACGTATCCGCAAAGGATCTGGGAACCGGCAAGGAACAGCATATTACCATTACGGCAGGCTCCAATATGTCCGATGACGAGATCGAGAGAGCAGTGAAGGAAGCTGCGGAGTTCGAAGCTCAGGATAAGAAGAGGAAGGAAGCTGTGGAGGCCAGAAATGAAGCCGATTCCTTTGTCTTCCAGACAGAAAAGGCATTGAGCGAGGTTGGCGATAAGATCAGCGACGGCGAAAAATCTGCGGTTCAGGCCGATCTGGATGCGGTGAAGGCGATTCTGGAGCGGACGAAGGATCAGGAGATGACCGAGAGCGATGTGGATGAGCTGAAAGCGGCGAGGGAGAAGCTGATGAACAGTGCACAGAGCCTGTTCACCAAGATGTATGAGAACATGCAGCAGGCTCAGGGCGGTGCGGCAGGTCCGGATATGGGCGCCGACATGGGTGCGGGAAGCAGTTCCGCTCCCGATGATGATGTAATCGACGGAGATTTCCGCGAGGTATAAGGTTTGAACGGTGCCGCATTTGCGGCGCCGTTTCTCCGGTTTTGTAAGTGTATGTCCTTTGATGGAGCATATGGTTATGGAGAGGAGAATTCAATGCTGTCAGGAATCCGACTCAGTTTTTAAAAAAGATTGAAAAACGGCGAAAAATGTGATAATTTATTGTGTGGAATAACTGCGCTTACGGGTATAGTATAGCGCGGGACACTTTCCCAGACAGCGGATTTGGTATATACAGAAAAGAATGAAACACAATACATGAGGTGTTAATATGGCAGAGCAGAAGCGGGACTACTATGAAGTCCTTGGAGTGGATAAAGGCGCAGATGACGCTGCAATCAAAAAAGCATATCGCGTTCTGGCGAAGAAATATCATCCGGACATGAATCCCGGTGATGCGGAGGCGGAAAAGAAATTTAAGGAAGCATCCGAAGCCTATGCCGTGTTAAGTGATCCGGATAAGAGACGTCAGTACGATCAGTTTGGGCATGCTGCCTTTGAAGGCGGGATGGGAGGCGGAGGAGGTTTCGACTTCAGCGGAACCGATTTCGGCGATATATTTGGTGACATTTTCGGTGATCTCTTTGGCGGCGGGCGGAGCAGGTCCCGCAGCAATGGCCCAATGAAGGGTGCAAATCTGCGGACCAGCGTCCGTATTACCTTTGAAGAGGCTGTGTTTGGCTGCAAGAAAGAGATAGAACTGAACGTAAAAGAGACCTGTAAGACCTGTAATGGTTCCGGTGCGAAGCCGGGAACCAATCCGGAGACCTGCTCCAAATGTGGCGGGAAAGGACAGGTGGTATTTACACAGCAGTCCCTGTTCGGTACAGTCCGCAATGTGCAGACCTGCCCGGATTGCCAGGGAAGCGGCAAGGTGATCAGAGACAAGTGTGCGGATTGCCGGGGGACAGGATATATTTCCATGAAGAAACGTTACTCGGTGGATATTCCTGCCGGTATCGACAATGGTCAGTCCACCCGTATGCCCGGATTGGGCGAGCCGGGAATCAACGGCGGCCCCAGAGGTGATGTGCTGATTGAAGTCATTGTGGGACGCCATCCGATTTTCCAGAGGCAGGATTTCGATATCTATTCCACAGTTCCGGTATCTTTTGCGGTAGCGGCACTGGGCGGTGAGATTCTGATCGATACGGTGGACGGCAAAGTGATCTATGATGTAAAGGCGGGAACACAGACCGATACCAGAATTCGCCTGCGAGGTAAGGGCGTACCCTCCTGGAGGAATAAGGATGTCCGGGGAGACCATTACGTGACGCTGGTGGTGCAGGTACCCGACAGACTGAAGCCGGAGGCGAAGGAATTGCTCCGGCAGTTCGACGAACTGACCGGGAATTCGCTGAATGCGGCGAAGTCTGCCTCGGAACAGGACCACTCCGGAGAGACGAAAGAGAATCCCAAAGAGGGAAAAAAGAAAAAATTCTGGAAATAATGCAAGGTTTTCCTCCGTACAATCGTATTATAAGTAAAAGGATGAAACAACAGATATCAGATGGAGGTAAACTGAAAATGAAGAAATTAGTGATTGCGGCGGCACTCGTACTTATTTTGGCCACAGGAGCGACAGCTATGGCGGCCGGTACGGTACCTGTTTTGAGAAAGGCCGCGACAGCCAGTGCCGTATGGCATCATCATTCAGATCACGCAAGACATCATATTAACAGAAGCAGCTGCGCTTTTGTGGACAGTGACGGTGATGGAATCTGCGATAACTGTAACTGGGGCACGGATTGCCATGGACGCGTGTGCGGTACGCCGGCATGGGGCAGCGGTGTGACAGGATATTATGGGAATACGAATGCCGCACAGGGGACGTCAGGGACATCGGCAGAGTTCCCTGCGGAAACACAGTCTGACCCGGGACAGCAGCCTGCCGTAACGCAGCAGGAGGTACCTGCAGAGCCGCAGACACCTGTGTCACAGGTGCCGGTTGTGGAACCGCAGGCTCCGGTGGCAGATGTGCAGCCGGTTGTAGAACCGTCGGTGGAATCACAGCCTGTGGTGGAACCGCCTGCCGCACCTGTGGACACTTATTACAATGGCAACACTGTGCCACAGAATAATGAATGCTATTACGGAAATGACTGTTACGGTTATGGTTCCGGCTATTACGGAAACGGCTGTGGAAATTATAATTCCGGCCATCATGGTTCCGGTCATCACGGAAGAGGTCATCATTAAATATGGAAAGCAAAGTCTGAACAGACGGGGCTGCCACATGTGAAATTATGTGGCAACCCCATTTCGATTTATACAAAAGGCAAATCAGAAGGCGGTGAACCTGTGCGCAGCGAGATTGAAACCAATCATGCGATTGAGCGATATTCCAATATGATACGACGTATTTGTCTGTACCATCTGAAAAATTCTGCTGATACGGAGGATGTTTTTCAGATGGTATTTTTGAAGTATTTGCTTTATGAAGGGAACTTTGAGACTGAGGAACACGAGAAGGCATGGTTTATCAGAGTGACTGTAAATGCCTGCAGGGATTATCTGAAAAGTTTTTTCCGGCGCCAGGTGATCTCTCTGGAGGAGCTGTCCGAGGAGGCGGCAAGTATTCCGCCTGAGCAGGCAAAAGTGCTGGACACGGTTCTGACTATGCCTGTAAAGTACAAGGATGTCATTTACCTGCATTATTATGAAGGGTATTCCGCAGCGGAGATAGGCCGAATACTTGGGAAAAAAGAAAATACTGTCTATTCTCTGCTTTCCCGCGGGCGGGCAATACTAAAAGAAATGCTGGGAGGTGATTTGTAATGGATTCCATGAATAAAATCCGGGATGCTTTTGACTGCATCAAGGCGGGCGAAGAATTGAAAGCCTCTACAAGAGATTTTATATATGCTGCTCGTCGGAAGGAGCAGAACCACACTGACAGCCGGGAGAAATTCGGACGAGGTAAATCCGTGTTCGACACCTATCCGGTATTTCGCAGAGCTTTGGGAGCGGTATGCGCTGTGCTGCTGATGTTTCTGGGCGCGGGAGGATATGCTCTGCTGCTGGAACCTGTGGCATATGTGAGCATTGACGTGAATCCTTCTCTTGAACTGGTATTGAACCGATTTGATTTTGTAATTTCTGCCACGGCTTATAATGAAGATGGAGAACTGGTACTGGAGAATGTGTCGCTAAAGGGGAAATCATATACGGATGCGATAGACCTTCTGGTAGAAAGCGACGTGATGCAGCCTTATCTGGCAGGAAATTCTGCGCTTACCTTTACCGTTGCAGCCGATAATAGCCGTAAAGAGGAGAGACTGCTTTCGGGTATCAACAATTGTTCCGGCTGCCGGCGGCATGGGGGAGTCAGTTTCAGCACGGATATCAGTACTGTGAATACGGCCCACGAGAGCGGACTTTCTCTGGGGAAATATGCGGCATACAGCATTCTTTCGGGATATGATGACTCCATTACCACAGAGGACTGCCACAATATGACCATGGGGGAAATTCACGGACTGATTGAATCCCATCAGCACGGGGACGGAGCCGGGCATGGGGATGAGCATGAGAGGGAAAATCATGAGATCTGGACGGAGACGGGTGATCCGACTGAAAATGATACCGGAAATGCAGTTGAAAATACGGATACTCCAATATACGAAAATGAAAAGCCTTCGGGGAATTCCGGCGGTCATGGAGAAGAACACGGTCAGGGGCATGGCAGCGGACACGGTCACGGGCATGGCGGAAGATAAAAACTGCATTTTTACCTCATGGGTGTCGGCTCAGGGAGATATGTTTCCGGAATGTCAGGCGAGAGGCCGGCCGGAAAAGCAGGAGAATAAGGAAATAAAGGTGGCGAATCGCATATGATATTGACAGAAAATAATATTTTTAAACGAATAATTAGAAAAAATTTACATCAAGACTTGCAGATTGTGGAATAAAATTGTATACTGTAAACCAAGATATGAATCCGACCGTATTATGCATTGAGAAGAAGGGGAAAGTAATGGCTCTGCTAAGTGTGATTGTGCCCTGCTATAACGAGGAAGACAATGTGGCTCTTTTTTATGGAGAGCTGCAGAAAATCCGACCTTTTTTTTCGGAGCATAATGTAGAAATGGAGCTTTTGTATATTGACGACGGCTCCAGGGACGGGACAGTATCAGAAGTAAAGAAGCTTCGGGAAGAAGACGAGAGAGTTCATCTGATTTCTTTTTCCAGGAACTTCGGAAAAGAAGCGGCTATGTTTGCCGGCCTGGAGAATTCGAAGGGTGACTATGTGGTAATGATGGATGTGGACCTGCAGGATCCGCCTTCTCTGTTGCCGGAGATGTTTTCCTATATGGAGCAGGGATATGATTCCGTGGCTACCAGAAGGGTTTCCAGAAAAGGAGAGCCTCCGGTGAGAAGTTTTTTTGCCAGGATGTTCTATCGCCTGATGAAGAAAATTTCGCGGACAGAGATTATGGACGGCGCAAGAGACTATCGCCTGATGACCAGGCAGATGGCAGATGC
>JAAWLQ010000003.1 GCA_022797995.1 Lachnospiraceae bacterium | reverse complement strand
GAAGAAGCAAAGAAAATTATATCTTGTATAGACAGTAGAGGCTTTGCAACAGATGAAGAAGAGATTAACTTGGGGGATAGTTCGAAAGAGCCGGTGGAACTGTATCAGAAGGGTACCATCTTTTATAAGAAATACACGAAAGGAAATGTGCCGGAGGAGGCAGAGCTTCAAGCTGATTTGTCCCGGATGATGGACATTTATCGTGAGTATACAGAGAAAATGGCGAAGGAACCGGAAAATAAATCCGATAACCAATCGGACATGAATGCCAAAGCTGCACCAGACGAAGAACCGGAAGCTGGACCTGACACTGACTCTGACAACAACCCGGACCTGCAGGCAGACCCCTCAGCAGATATGGACCTGACTGACGGACTGGATATTGAGCCTGGCGCCGAGTCCCAGGAAGAGGAAGAACCATTGGATACAAGGGAAATAATTTCAAGGATAAAAAAATACATAGAATCAAAAGGGTTTACATATAACGGTAGCCTGATCGAGAACTTCTATCTCAGTCTGAAATCGAAGCCTTTTGTCATTCTGGCCGGAATTTCCGGGACAGGCAAAACGCGGCTTGTGAAACTGTTTGCAGAGGCCATTGGAGCCACATCGTCAGAAAGCGGTGGCAACGGGCGTTACAGGCTGGTATCGGTGCGACCGGATTGGTCCGATTCATCCGATCTGTTTGGACATACGAACTTGAAGGGTGAATTTGTCCCGGGAGCAATTATTGATTTCGTAAAAGAGGCTGGGGAACACCCGGAGAGGCCGTATTTTCTGTGTCTGGATGAGATGAATCTGGCAAGGGTGGAGTATTATCTCAGTGATTTTCTGTCAGTGATTGAAACCAGAAGATGGATTGGAGACAGGATTGTGACAGACCAGATTATCCTGGATAAAGCTGCGGA
This sequence comes from Lachnospiraceae bacterium, assembly GCA_022797995.1. GTDB lineage: Bacteria > Bacillota > Clostridia > Lachnospirales > Lachnospiraceae > Acetatifactor. The sequence goes on along the minus strand of JAAWLQ010000003.1, from coordinate 37,225 downwards.
GAAGGAGTATGGGAGGTTGATTCTTCCGGAGAATTTATATGTCATTGGAACGGTAAATATGGACGAGACCACTTTCCCGTTCAGCAGGAAGGTTCTGGACAGAGCCAATACCATCGAGTTTTCCGATGTGAATCTGGAGCTGGAATTCGGTGCGGAATCTGATATAGGACCGGATTTGGAAGAGGATTCCATAGAAGAAAGAGCGGAACCTGTGCCTCGAAAGAACAGTTTTTTGAAAGCAAAATACATCGTGTTAAAAACGGATATCAAAAAAGAGCAGCAGGACCTGGCCATCAGGGTATGCGGAGAATTGCAGGCTATCAATGATATTCTCCAAAAAGTAAACGCACACATGGGATATCGTGTCAGGGATGAGATTGTATTCTATATGCTGAATAATGCCGAGGCTGATCTGCTGGAATACAACGATGCGCTGGATAACGAGATCATGCAGAAGATTTTGCCCCGGATTCAGGGAAGCAGCATAGCGGTGAAAGATCTGCTGTGCGGATTATTCCAGAAGTTTGCCGGAGATTACAGCGGCTTGAACCAGGATATGATCTGGAAGCAGATGGAAGCCTATATGCAAGGAAATGATTGTGTATACAGGAATTCTGCAAGGAAGATCTGTTATATGATGAGGAGATACGAAGAGGATGGCTTTACTTCCTACTGGCTCTGATAAGGTATTGGAGATACATACGTCAGAAGTAAATATTGTAATCAAGGCAAAGAAGGCTCGGCCGGGAGTAAATCTGGAGCAATCTTCTTCGGTTATCGTTGCCGGATATCATTTGCAGAGAATCTACATTCCAGCGGCTGAAGCTTATACGGGATTCGTCGGAACTGCTGGAATTGAATCTGGAAGAACTGGTTACGATGGAATTATATCTACCGGAATTGTATCTGCCAAAGTTGAGCACGATGGCGCGGAATCTGTCGGAGAGGAGAATAGCGGAAGCGATTACGATGGAGCGAAAGTTACCGGAAAGGCCGATGGCAGAAGTGATTATGATGGAATACAATCTGCCAGAACGGAATCTGCCCAGGCAGAATACAGCCACCATGAGATTGCCGTCCCGCCCCTGTTTTTCGAACAGACAGATTATGAGCTTATCATAAAAAGCGTGAACGGCAGCAGAGTCTCCTTTTGGAATGAGAATTATCGAATCAGAGAAAAAGTGGGATCGGTCATCGACGGTGATGAAACCCTGTTGTCAGGTGTGATTAACTTTGACAACACGGTTGGTTACTCGGATTTTGAGGTATATCTGGATGACAGAAAGCATGTAACCATAAGAATAGAAGTCTTCCCCACAAAGATTTCCTACAAAGAAGACTATCAAATGATGATAAATGACATTTCGGAGATGGCCTGCGAAGCAATCATTGACTTTATGCAGAAAACGTATCAGATGTTTTCCCTGGGGAAAAAGCATAATACAATGTCGGCTGTCTATTTCCGGATTCTATCTGCCATTTTTAATGATTATATGAATGCGGTAAACAGGATTCTCTCCGCACCCTATCATAAGCGGGTCACGGAGCATACGGTTGTTCCGGCGCACAAGGCGAAAAAATTAGACAGGACTTCGGAAAAGTGGCTCAGGAAGCATCAGGGCTATCTTGACATTTCCCGTGGAGAGATAAACGCAGAAAAGGTTCTGGCTGTAAAAAAGAGGGTGACATATGATACTTTAGAGAATCAATTCGTTAAGTTTATTCTGACATCGACCATAAGGAAGCTGGAAGAGTTTGTTAAGAGATATGGCAGAAGCGGGGCCCGGACGGAAGAAAAAGTACTGGCTGACGCGGGGGAAATGATCAGAGATGTAAAGCGAGTGTTGAATACCACATTTCTCCGGGAAGTGTCGGAATATTCCACAGCCCGGAGTATGTCGCTGGTATTCGGCATGGCGCCCGGATACAGGGAATTGTATAAATACTGGCTTATGCTGCAGAGAAGTTTATCCGTAAACGGGGATGTGTTTAAAATGTCTCCGAAGGACACGGCGCAGTTGTACGAGTACTGGTGCTTCATCAAATTGTTCAGTTTGTTGAAAAAGGAGTATCGTCTGCTTTCACCGGACATTATCAGGGTGGATAATAGCGGTATTACGGTCACATTGGTAAAAGGGACAAGGTCCACGGCCAGATTTATTAATCCTGCCACAGGGGAAGTGATTAAGCTGGTCTATAATCCGGCAGAGAACAAAACGCAGACTGTAAACCAGAAGCCGGATAATGTGCTGGAGCTGGAGAAGAAGGGTACGGAGGTTTCTTATAAGTATGTATTTGACGCAAAGTATCGGATAGAGACCAACCCGGAGAGCAATTTCTATCCGGATACGAAACAGGGTCCGAAGGTGGATGATATCAATACCATGCATCGATACAGGGATTCCATTGTCTATGAGAATCCTCAGTCCAGATTTACTTTTGAGAAGACCATGTTCGGTGCCTATGTTTTGTTCCCTTTGGATGGCAGATATGAGGAGGAATACAGAAAGCATCGTTTCTATAAAAGTATAGATACGGTTAATATTGGCGGACTTCCGTTTCTGCCGGGTGCGACAAAGCTGGTTCAAAAGTTGTTGAGTGAGTTGATCAGTGATTCCGGAGAATCCGCTTTCGAGAGAACCTCTCTGCCCCGGGGTATAGAAGAAAAGCTGGCAACGGTGGACTGGGATAAGAGAGATGTGTTGATCGGTACATTTCGGTCGAAGGAACAATTTCAGGTTTGTTATGATAAGAATTTCTATTATGTACCTGCGAAGCGGGTGAGCGAGGATAAGCTTCCCATTCACTATGTGGCTTTGTACCAGACCAACAATATGTTTGGAGAGGGAAATGGGCAGATCCGATTTTACGGCGAGGCCATCAGAGTCGAGCTTGTGAAACGGGCCGATATCAAAGAGATGCCTGTGTTCAGGAAAAATGGCGGCGATCCATATTATAAAATTACAGTTCGTAAATGGGAAGATATTACGAAAGTCAATGAACCGAAGAGGCCCATTCGCCCGAAGGAGTCCGGCTTTGTGGTGGATTTTACGAATCTGTTTCTGCTGGAGCACAGTGAATGGGTGCCGGAGCTGCGCATCAGAAGTGAAGCGGAATACAGATTCTATATGGAACTGAAACGCAGCGCGAAAGCGGCTGAAATTGCGGAAGATGAGACAGTGGGATTTGTGGCAGGGGACTGCCGGTTTGTATTTACGGACGGAGAGATTCTGGCGCTGAAGGATGGGAAGATTGTGGAGCGGAAAAATCTCACCGAGTTTACCAGGAGACCGGCGCAAATATACCGACAGTTACAGAGCGCCATCCAGGCCGGAGAGGAGATGGAACATGAGGGCTGAGACCTGAGGAGGACCTGAGGGCCCTCCTTTTTTACACGTTTTGAAAAAGGGTGATATGATAGCAAAAGGGATAAAATTCCCTTCAGATCACCCTGTTATCCCCCAAAATCTCCGGCTTATAAATCATACTGTCTGCCTCGGTGAGCTCTCTAATCACCCGGCAGGGATTTCCCGCGGCAAAGGAATTGGCGTGAATACTTTTGACCACGACGCTGCCGGCGCCGATTACACAGCCGTTGCCGATGGTAACGCCGGGGCAGACTACCACATTGGCGCCGAACCAGCAGTCGTTGCCGATATGTACAGGTTTTGCATAACAAAGAGCGCGCTTCACCCCATCTGCACAGAGCATTTCCCGACGTTCGTCCGGGAGCATGGGATGCACGGGCGTTACGATGGTTACATTTGGCCCGAAATTACAATTGTCGCCGATGGTTACTTCGGCGTCATCCTGTACGGTCAGATTGAAATTGAAGAAGCAGTTTCGGCCTACCCGGGTGTGAATGCCGTAATGAAAGGTGATGGGGCCCTGGAAGAAAGTTCCTGCCCCCATTTCGCCAAGAATGGCATGGATGATCTCAGCCCGTTTTTCCGTTTCGTCTTCATAGGTGCGATTGTAATCGAGATTCAGCTTATGGGTTCGAAGCTTGATGGCTTTCAGGTCCGGGCTTGCCGGAGAAAACAAGATGCCTGCTTTGATTTTGTCTTCTTCTTTCATATTTTAAAAATCCCTTCTGTTTGTAAATGTTTCTCTTTTACTGGTGTTCCCCTTTGGATGGTTGTTGCTGTGTGACGGCCTTAATCTTACTGTCAGGACAGTGATTTTATGGTTCAGCATTCTACTGTGCTCATTTTCCTGGCTCTGATTCTGATTCTGACATAATCAATATACCATTTTCCGTCCAGAAACAGACGTTCATACAAGGTATTCTCAGTTTCCTGTAAAATGTCATTTTTGACTTTCTCATCCATACCCTCAAAAGGCTTTGTGACGAACATATTGATCCAGTCGATGACTCCGTGTTCCGAATTCTGCGGGGTCAGTCTGTCAAACAATGTGGCAAACTCCACGCGCAGACCATGCTTTTCAAGGAGAGGGGTATATTCTCCTACGGTTGGAAAGTAAAAGGTTCTCGGATATAAGAGTCCTCTTTCGGCAAAGCATTTTTCCAATGTGGAGTGGACTGCCTCGGCGCAGCCATAGCCGCCGAATTCACAGACCAGCTCGCCGCCTTCCCGGAGCTGGTCCGCAATGTTTGCTATCATGATTTCCTGATTTTTCTCATCAATCCAGTGAAAGACGGCATTGGAAAAGATGGCATCCGCTTTTTCCTCCAGTGTAAAGGACAGCGCATCTCCCTGTATAAAGGTCAGGTCAGGGTGTTCTTTTTGGGCGAGAGCCAGCATATCTTTTGACGCGTCGATACCTGTCACGGTATAGCCGCGTTCGGCCAGTTTTTCTGTCAGTGTCCCGTTGCCGCAACCCAGATCGATGACGCGGCTTCCTTCGGGAATGGTGAGCAACTCCATAACGCCCTCTCCATATTGGGAGACAAAGCAGAAATTGTCTTGATAATTCTGAGCATTCCATGTTATGTTCATAATGTAGCCTCCTGGATGAGTGTTATACCATGTGCACAGCCGCACATGGTAGTTATGCCATTCGGCGTTTCCTGCCATGAATATGTGCACGTATGCCATAACTTTGCTGTAATTGTCTCAGTTCTTGTGAGCACAGAAATTGCAAAATGGACGGTTTAACATACAGCTATATTGAATTCACCGAATTACAGTTGCCAGTTCAAAGCGCTGTGCGGTATAATAAATATGGCAGGAAATAAAATATCTTCTTATCAAGATAGTTTTTTCGATTGAAAAAGGAGTCGCCCTGCCATATTATTTTTATCATAGCAAATACTGTGTGAAAGTCAATATATTTTGAGGAACTGCCTGTTGCATATCATTGAGACCAAATAAATGCCGTGGATGTGCAGATACATAAGGGGGGCAGGGAAGTCGGGCAGCTGATTACAACAAAACCGGAACCAGTGGAAGAAACTGGGAGGGACTGCGTGCTTATTACGGAATATAGAATCAGATATATTGAAAATATAAGGAGCAGGAAAGAAGGAGGAGATTGAGATGAAGGTAGCGGTAACTTATGAAAATGGACAGGTATTTCAGCATTTTGGAAGAACGGAACAGTTTAAGGTTTACGATGTCTCTGATGGCAGAGTAAACGGAGGGAAAGTGATAGGTACAAATGGAACCGGCCATGGCGCACTTGCCGGGTTTTTGAAGGCGGAGGGAGTGCATGCGCTGATTTGTGGAGGGATTGGCGGCGGGGCCCAGATGGCATTGGCTGAGGCTGGCATCGAATTATATGCAGGGGTCAGCGGATCGGCAGATGAGGCAGCCAGAGCTTTTGCCGAGGGGAGACTATCTTTTGCGGCAGAAGCCAACTGTGATCATCATGGACATCATGGGGAAGGGCATTCCTGCGGAGACCATGGACATCATGGGGAGGGTCATTCCTGCGGAGACCATGGACATCATGGAGAAGGCCATTCCTGCGGAGACCATGGATGCCATAAGGATTAGAGAATAATTTTTGGGAGGAATAAACATGACACCGAATCAAAAGGAATGGGCGGAGGAAAAGAAGCGGCTTGTAGACACCGTGAAAAGTCTGGGCTTTCCAGAAGAACTTGGGGAGGCGGTCGCGAAGAACCTGGGAAGTCCGAAAGCCATGAGGAGAATGACCTCGTATCTGGAGAACGTGAGACCTCAAAGTGCGGAGCTGGTTGTGGATGAGATGCTTGCCATTTGCAGTGAGATAAGCGCGTGGAAGGCGAAGAAGGCCGGGCAGAATTAAACATATCTTTGGACTGCGAAATTGCCCGCGAAATTCACACCGGGACTGGAATTTATGTGTATTGTATACGAGAGATGGGGGTTAACATGAGAGATAAATGGATTGTCTTTAATAAAATAGTTATATATGGCTGCAGTTTATTGTTTTTGCTGTTTTTAAGTATTAATTCATTTCTATATACTTCAGATGGATATGAGGTGAATGTGAGCAGTCCGAGGAGACTGGCGGAAGATTTTTTGGGATGTTTTATCTTTTTCGGATTCTGCTGGTTATTTTCCTGCCTTGCAGAAAGGCTGCCAAAGAAAGTACGCTTTTTGGGATTAGTGCTGGCCTTTTTGACAGCTATGCTCTTTTCGGCATGGTGGATTATAAATTCGGCCAATTTACCTCAAAGCGATGCAAAGTCTATTTATGATATCGCGTACCGGGCTAAAAATCATGATTTGCTTCCCATTGCACCAACAGGCTCTTACATGTCTTTGTGGCCGTTTCAGGCAGGGCTTGTACTCTTTTTTGAAGTGATATTCCGGCTGATTCCTGTTGCGGATGAAATGACAATACAATGGCTTTATATGCCCTTTATGGCACTTTCTCTGGTATCTGGGTATATGATTGTGAGAAAAAAGTTTTCCACACCCCGAACCAGGATTTTCTGGTGTCTGCTTATGCTTTTTTGCTTTCCATATTACCTCTATATAAATAATATGTATGGTGAAATTCCCAGTATTGCATTGTGTCTGTTTACCTTATGGATGCTGTTGGAGTACTCGGCAAAGCCCTCTTGGATGAATCTGTTATTCGCAGGTTTGGGACTGGCAACAGCCATAGCACTCAGAAAAAACACACTTATCTTTGTAATTGCGTGTTTTCTGGTGTGGGGGGGTATACGTCCAGGCGCCAGCTACGTTATCTTGGCCTCCTGCTGGTACTGATTGCCGCAACGGTCGCCGGTATCATGCTGCCGCGAAAATTTTATGAATATCGGGCAAAAAATACGATGGGAGAGGGAGTTCCGGCAATTGCTTATATTGCGATGGGGATGCAGTGGGATGAAGGCCGCAGCCCCGGAGGATGGAACGGATACCACTCTGAGCTCTTTATGGAATGTTCTTATAATACAGAATTGACTGCTCAAATCAGTGCTGAAGCGGCTAAGGATTCTCTGGAATATATGATAAAACATCCTGATTATATGGTTAAGTTTTATTATTATAAGCTTACAGAGCAATGGGAGAGGGAAGACTTTCAATGTCTGTATGAGACGCTGGACTTCTGTGGCGAACGCACATCTGTGGCGTGGGATATTTATCAGGGAGAGACAAAAGACAGACTCCTGTCGGTTATGTCTGTACACCAGAGCCTGGTATATATAGGCGCATGTTATTTTTGCATATCAGGAGCCGCTCGCTGGAGAAAGAGAAGAAAAAATGAAAAAAATAGTGTTGATTGCAGGAAAAATGATTATCTGATTCTTCTTGTGACATTTATCGGAGGTTTTTTATTCAGTATGTTGTGGGAGGCAAGCGCTCGATATGCCATGCCTTATTTTGTAATGTTGATACCTTATGCTGCTGACGGTCTGGCAGACGTCAGTTATCGAATAGAAGCCCTTGTCAGGCACGGCGCCTAATCAGAAGGAATGAGCGGAGGGAAATAAGCGGAGAGAGGAGTGGAACCATGTTCTGGAAGAGAAAATCAGGTGCCGAAAAGCAGCTGGATGAGAAGCTGGACCGCATTCAGAAGAATTTCGAGAATAATTATAAAGATGCCGCGCAGCTGAATCTGAAGGAGTTCGAGGATATGTTCCGGACATTGTCGGAGGAGGGAAAGCTGACGGAGAAGCAGAAGGTTTTCTATGAGAATCAGCTGGAGGAACTGAACGGGAGGATGAAGAATTTTACCCATAAGGATCAGAAGCCCTTCTGGGTTTAGAGGAAAAAGGAATCCATTCCTCTTTTTGCCTCAGCGGCGAAAAAGAGGGAATGGATTCCTTTTTTGTTGCTATTTTAGGAAAAAGAAAATATAATGGGGATTGGAGAAATGGATGTATGTTCCAAACAATATAATTAAAAGGGGATAAAAATGACCGCAAGAGAAACTCTGAAGACCTTTTTTGGATACGATTCCTTCCGGCCGGGACAGGAAAGTATCATCGAAGCAATCATGGCGGGCCGTGACAGCCTCGCAATTATGCCCACAGGGGCGGGTAAATCTATATGCTATCAGGTTCCGGCGCTGATGCTGCCCGGCATCACTTTGGTGATATCGCCGCTGATATCCCTGATGCAGGACCAGGTGAAGGCTCTGAACGAGGCAGGAATTCACGCGGCGTTTATCAACTCTTCCCTCACGGAGACCCAGATTGGAAAGGCGTTGAGCCTGGCGGCGGCAGGTGCATACAGAATTATCTATGTGGCGCCGGAGCGTTTAGAGAGCTATGGTTTTACAGAATTTGCCAACCGTGCAGATATTTCCATGATAACCGTGGACGAGGCTCATTGCATTTCTCAGTGGGGTCAGGATTTCAGGCCCAGCTATCTGAAAATCGTGGATTTCATAAATAATCTTCCCCAGAGACCCATTGTCAGCGCATTTACGGCCACAGCCACAGAAGAGGTAAAAGAAGACATTCTGTGCACGCTGCGGCTTGTAAACCCCAGTGTGACAGTGACAGGCTTTGACAGGGAAAATCTGTATTACAGTGTGGAAAATATACGCAGGAAAGAGGATTTTGTCACAGATTACATAGAAAAACACCCCCGGGAAAGCGGGATTATTTACTGTGCCACCAGGAAAAATGTGGACAACCTTTTTGAAGTACTGTGTAAAAAGGGTGTGCCGGTAACAAGGTATCATGCGGGACTTGACAATGATACCAGGAAGAAGAATCAGGAGGATTTCATATACGACCGGGCGCCGGTTATGGTGGCGACCAATGCCTTTGGCATGGGCATAGACAAATCCAATGTGAGATATGTGATTCATTACAATATGCCCCAAAGTATGGAGAATTACTATCAGGAGGCAGGACGTGCCGGCAGAGACGGAGAACCGGCCCAGTGTATTCTGCTTTTCTCAGCCCAGGATATCATCATCAATAAATTCCTGCTGGAGAAGAAGGATTTCTCCGACCTGGACACAGAGGATGTGGAGCTGGTAAAGCAGAGGGATATGCGGCGGCTCCAGATAATGGAAGGTTACTGCAGAACCACTGGATGTCTGCGGAATACGATTCTGAATTATTTCGGCGAAAAAACCAGCAATCCCTGCGATAACTGTGGGAATTGTCACAGGGAATACAGGGAAGTGGATATGACTGCCGAGGCGAAGCAGATTATCAACTGTGTGGCGGAGACAAAGGGGAGGTATGGCTTGACCATCGTCCTGGGAACGCTGATGGGAGCCGACCGGGCAAGACTCCGGGAACTGGGCACTGTGAATTACAGGTCATACGGGGTGTTAAAAGACAGGAATGAAACTTTGCTGAGGAGTCTGATCAGCCAGCTGATTGAAGAAGGGTATCTGTACCAGACAGAAGAGCAGTACAGCGTACTGAAAATGGGGGACATCTCGCGGTTAAGAGATGAGAATACCCGTGTGATCATGCGCATTTATGAAGAAAAAGAGCCGGATAGGAGGAGGGCTTCCCGAAAGAGAAGCACGGATGCGTTGACGGCAGCGGGGTATGACCTGTTCGAGGAATTGCGTAAGCTTCGGCTTGAGATGGCACGGGAGGAAGGACTGCCGCCATATATCATTTTTAATGATAAGACCTTGATTGATATGTGCATAAAATTACCTGAAACGGTAGATGATTTACTGACGGTGTCCGGTGTGGGTAAAAGCAAGAGTGAGAAATATGGGGACAGATTCCTGAATGCCATAGCGGCATTTGTGGAAGCCCATCCGGGCGCTGTTATCAGCATGCAGAGTCAGGACAGCCAGATGGGGAATGGCGGAAGTGGGAACGAGGATGAAGATGGAAAGCTGAACGCGGCAGGAACATCAGGTTCAAAAACTTCCAGAACAAAGAAGAAAAAAAGGTCTGCATTTTATCTTGCGGAAAAGGATGCGGAGGAATTTCAGTATCAGGATATGTACTATATCAGTGAGATTAAAAATGAACTCAACCGTATCTGTACGGTAACCGGCGTGAAAAAGGCAACATTGGGACAGATATGGGAATATCTGGTATCCCAGGGACTGACCTGTGAAGATGGCACCGGCGGCGTATTTGTCAAGAAACCTACCACACAGGGCCTGGAATATGGAATCCTGCTTGAAGAAAAGGTGAGCTCCAGCGGCGTCCCATATAAGCTGATGAAGTATCCGCCGAAGGTGCAGAAGATGATTGTTGAGCATCTGGTGGGACCCAGGGCAGAAGAGGAGAGCGGCGATAGTTCCGTAGAGTCTGCAGAGAAGGAAGAAGCGAAGGTTTTTGACAGGGCGGAATATAATCGATCAAAGAACCGGCCGGACGGAGCAGGGGCGGCCTGGAGCGAGGAGGAAGACGCCAGGCTGGATCAGGAGTATGAGTCCGGAATGAAGATACCAGAGATTGCCAGGCGGCACAGCAGGACATCGGGCGGCATCCGGGCGAGGCTGAAACGGCACGGGTTGATTGAGTGATTTATTCCCTTATCTTTGGTGGCAATAGCGCTCAGCTGCATTCATGTAGCTGAGCGTTATTACCCAATATACTTATTTAAAGCCTATTAAATTTCTTATTGTAGTATATGACTTTGACATTTCTGAGGTAGATATTTATCAGTTCTGCTAAGCAGTTGTTTTTCCAACTCCTTCAAAGACTTTTGAGGGTATGTTCGATTAATGCCTATCCATGGGATTTTTATTCCGATTATCTCTAATTCCTTCTGTAAAGCTTCATAAAACATTCCTGCACATTTTAACATTCCTTTATGAGAATACATATAACTGACAGCACAGGTTGGCGAATGTTCGATTCCTAATATGCAGATAAAGCAGAAACCACCTGCCTGTATATCCAAAACCATTCTTGCTGTTTCCTTTGCCAGGCACAGACAATGGTTTTTATACCCGCTTAACTGCCTATAATAATCAATTCCATGTTTCCCACGCTGTAACCCCCGTTCAAAACCTCCAAAAGAAGACTCCGGACACGGCAAAAAAACCGTATTTACACTATACCGCATGAGTAATTCCATAAATGGATATCCCCAATGTTTCCCAGGTTTCCTCTTTGCCTGTATGCCAGGAGACAGGATACAGGGAGGAAGTAGGACTGCATATTGCGCATTAAAACTCAATGTACTTTTCTCCAGATATATTGCTATCTAATTCTTCATAAGAATAGATTTTCATCTTTTCATCAATAAGCAGCTGTAGTTCAGGCTTTATCTCATTATCATAATAAGTCGCCAGACTTTCTATTTCTTCGGGTATTAGCTCTTTCTGCAATGGACATCCTATCCAACACTGGGGCTCTTTTGTTTTGGGGATATATCCACGGTCTGCCAGCTGAAGCTTGCGTTCCCAATCATTTATGAGATTATACACTGGCAGGACAAGTTTGATTCCATTTTGTTCTGTAAGCTCTCGATACCGTTTTACCATCTCTGGAAGCTCTACAAAAAATTTCTGTGCCTTCCGTGCGCCTTCTGCAAGATAATGGATGCCGTGTACTTTGCAAAAAGCGATAGCTTCCAGATACATACTCGTATGACAAGCCAGACAAGGCAGCTGTGCGGGACGTAAGTTAGGATATTTTCCACTGCTTTCACTGATAGTCTGATAAAGATATGGTTCCTGAAGGCGATACAAATTAGCTGCTATACTCTGTACACCGACAAATACAGCCTTGGAAGTACCATATTTTCTGATAATTCTTTCTGCTACTGCTTTGGTGCTGCCTATATCAGATATACATCCGTTATCATAAGTGACCATATATACTTGATAACCCTCTTCAATCAGACAACAAGCTGATAAAAAGGAATCTCTGCCTCCAGAGAGCATTAACAATACTCTTTTATCTTTTTGAGAGTTTTCTTCTATATTAACCATTTCCACCCCTCTCTGTCCGATTTCAACGGACATCAAATTGATATTAGAATGAAGCATTCCCATTTAATGGTATCCTTTCAGCATCTTATTCATCATACAGCAATAATACCACACTATTAGGATATTTTCAATTTCTACAATAGTTGAATTTTCATAATTTGATTCATATAGTCAGTAGGATCCTTCTGTAAATTTACAGACAATTAAATATTTTACGTTTCAACTTACCCAGACAATAAATGAGGTAGACAATATTTGCTATAGCCGCAAGAAAAAACAACAATCCAAGGATCCAGATATTGAGACGGCAGCTTATAAAACTTATCAGCCAGACTGGAACAAGAAACCATAAACCAAATACATATACCATAAGTAAGGCTGTAAAAACAAAACCACAGATACGACATACTTTAAAGCACACGGTCCATTTTGGAGCATCTGGCGGAAAACACTTTTGGGGGGACATGATAAAAGTAAAAAATGTACATAACAATAAAATTGGCGAAAGGATACTTAAAGCGTTACATACATATTCACAAAAACAGGCATTTTCAACACAAGTACAACTTAGTTTCAAACATGAATAATAATCATTAATCCTTGTTTTGTCAGAGCAAAACGACAGAAGGAATGCAATAATTAGACCGATCCAAAACTGCCGGTTTGTTGGTTCCTGAGGACTTGTCATATATAGTGCAACTGCAAGGACAGTGTCTTCGGATAAATTATCAATATCTTTGACAGGAGCCGCCTTAAATAATACCCGCGATTTTTTACGTTCCTTAATTGACAAGGGAGATTTGTCCCATTCGCTAAACAAAACAGTTGTTTCATCCATAACCCCCTGTATGGCATTCTTTTCTTCTTTTGCCATGCCTTTTTCCCCAATCCTTACAGAGGAATTTTCACTTACGACATAACCCGCCGGGGGTGCAAAATACCACGTAAAATCAGGTGTAATTATTTTGCCCTGCTCAAGTTCGACAGAAAAGAGCACAGGTTCTTTTAAAATATTGGATGAAAGAGTAATGTCTGCTTTGATCCAATTCATTATTTCAAGTCCATCTATCTTCTTACCTTTATTCTGATTATACAGCTTATATGCGTATCTGTGTCGAGACGGTTCTGAAACATCCTCATATCTTCCCTTATCTGCTATACAAATATGGGATGGCTTGTCTCCCTTCTTTATATAATAGATTTTAGGAGATGCATTCATATCAATATTTGCTTCTCCTTTTCCGCTTGGATACAGAGAAGGATATGTCTTTTTCAATAATTCAGCAATGCTCTTTTGATCGGTATAGGATTCACAAGCCCCCCAAACCTTACCTATCCATTGAGGTTGCTGGCAAAACGAATCTGTCAAATTGGTAAACGATACTTTTTCTATTAGCTTACCATCGTTTTCAGGAGTAAAAAATGCAAACTCCAAAGAGCAGGCGTCCTGGGGATCATGCTGAACAGATGAATATATCTTATCCAGCTCTGTAATATCCTGCGTAATTCCTCCAAACACAGTTGCTATGTACACATCCAGTTTTTTCCCATCAGCACTTATAAAAACCATATAAAAAAATTTACGCAACAGAATCTTTTTATATGTCATATTAATCGGATTAGAAATTTTAAGTCTTATTTCATCCAAATATATCCCCCCAATCAAGTCAGATTTTATGTCTAAAACGGTGGCGTTTCTGCCTCCTTTTAGCCTAAACTTAAATTTATTCCAATGGAAAATCGCAGAAACGCAATTAAATGCTAGAATTATTGAATATAACACTTTCGACAATATTCGTCTTTTATGTATATTAGCATACTATAGTGTTGTACAATTGTCAAGGCAATAAATATTAAACGTATACCTGTTAAAGTGAGAGATAATAGTATAGATAGGTTCTTGAACTGTTATTTGGGTGTTCAAAAGTTATTAAGAATGTAGTATTATTATTTTGGAATTCTAACCGAATGAAGTCTGTTTTTAAAACTGTAATACTGTAAACAGGATAGTAAATTTTTAATATATTTTAAAACCAGGAGGAACCCAACATGTTAGAAATTGGAACAAAAGCACCGGATTTTGAACTGCCGGACCAGAACGGAAAGATGCACAAGCTATCAGACTATGCGGGAAAGAAAGTAATTCTATATTTTTATCCGAAGGACAATACCCCGGGCTGCACAAAGCAGGCCTGTGGCTTTTCCGAGAGATACCCGCAGTTTCAGGAAAAAGGGGCGGTAGTGCTGGGCGTCAGCAAGGACAGTGTGGCCTCTCATAAAAAATTTGAAGAGAAGTACAATCTTGCCTTTACCCTGCTTGCGGACCCGGAGAGGAAGGTAATAGAAGCCTATGATGTCTGGAAGGAGAAGATGAATTATGGTAAGGTGTCCATGGGAGTGGTTCGGACCACATATCTGATTGATGAAAAAGGGATTATTGTCAAAGCCAACGATAAGGTAAAAGCTGCGGATGACCCGGAGAAGATGCTGGGAGAGGTATAATGAAAATTATATTGTCACCAGCGAAGAAAATGAAAATGGATTTAGACAGTCTGGCGCCTTTGGGGGCGCCAGAGCTTGTAAATCAAGCAGAGAAAATTCTGGACTGGCTAAAGGGACAATCCCATGAAGCGTTAAAGAATCTCTGGAAATGCAATGACAGAATAGCAGAACAGAACTTTGAACGACTGGAGCATATGGACCTGTGTCATAATCTGACACCCGCAGTGCTGTCCTATGAGGGAATCGCTTATCAATATATGGCACCTGCGGTATTTGAGAATGGACAGTATGATTACATACAGGAACATTTGCGGATACTGTCCGGATTTTATGGTGTGCTGAAGCCGATGGATGGGGTAGTGCCATACAGGCTTGAGATGCAGGCAAAGGCATCTATCGGCGAATATAAGGATCTGTATGAGTTGTGGGGAAACAGATTATATAAGGTGGTTCGGGACGGAAGCAGAATAATCATAAACCTTGCATCCAAAGAATATTCAAGGTGTATCGAGAAATATCTTGAAGGGGATGATAAATACATAAGTGTTACATTTTGCGAGAAAGTGGATGGAAAGCTTGTCACAAAAGGCACATATGCCAAAATGGCCAGAGGTGATATGGTAAGGTTTATGGCGGAGGAGAGGATAGAGAATCCTGTGGATATAAAAAAGTATAACCGATTGGGCTATGTGTTCAGAGAAGGACTGTCTACAGAGATGGAATACATTTTTGAGAGAGTAAAATAGAAACTGATGAAATGCTGCATATTCATTTTTGCAGCTATGTAAATTTTGTCCATAAAAGGAAACCAGTTGTCTGATGCAAGTCAGCATGATAACATGAAAACAGATATCAGATATCAGTTTTGTAAGAACAACAAACTGTTACGAAAAGATACTGCCAGATCCCAAAACCTGTAAATTGCAGAGGGATGGACTGCAGAGGAAAGATGAGGAGCATATCATGCGCATCAAAAATTTCACACGGGAGTTTATCGTAAAGGAAGACAGGGCTTTTGACAGTGCTCATGCTTCCACTCTGGTACAGACGGCGGATGGAACCATTGTCGCCGCCTGGTTCGGCGGGAGCTGGGAGAAGGCGCCGGATGTGGCTATCTGGCTTTCCAGAAGAGTGGAGGGCAAGTGGGAGACACCCCGGAAGGTAGCAGACGTGAGAGGTACCGCCATGTGGAATCCGGTCCTGTTCCAGAAAGTAGACGGTACCATTGTTCTTTTCTATAAGGTAGGGGCTGAGATTCCCACCTGGAAGACCTGGTGCATTGAGAGCCATGACAACGGCGTTACTTTTACAGAGCCCAGGGAAATGGTGGAGGGAGACGAAATCGGCGGTCGCGGCCCGGTAAAAAATAAGCCCATCCGTCTCACTGATGGCACCATCCTGGCGCCGGGGTCCCTGGAGGGGAATACATGGGATGCTTTCGTGGATATTTCCACAGATGACTGTGCAACCTGGGAAATGAGCCAGATGGTTCCTCTACGTCGTTGCAGCATGGATTCCCGGGTGATGAATCGCCCTTATAATAAGCATTACATTTTCGGGAAGGGAGTCATTCA
Source organism: Lachnospiraceae bacterium (assembly GCA_022797995.1). Taxonomy (GTDB): domain Bacteria; phylum Bacillota; class Clostridia; order Lachnospirales; family Lachnospiraceae; genus Acetatifactor. Next base: position 20,870 of record JAAWLQ010000003.1, on the reverse strand, counting down.
GCCTACTTTGTGGCAGGATAAAGCAGGGGATGTGCATATGTTTCTGAGAAGCACTTCGTCCCGCATTTTCCGCAGCGATTCCACAGACGGCGGACGCACCTGGTGTACTGCCTATGACACAGGCCTGCCCAACAATAACAGCGGCATCGACCTGGTGAAAATGAAGAATGGAGATATTGTGCTGGCCTGCAACCCCAGGGAGAATTATCCCGGTGTTTACAGAGGGCCGCGCACCCCTCTGTCCGTGCTGGTATCCCTGGACAATGGGGAGACCTTCACACACTTGACTGACCTGGAGACAGAGGAGGGTATCTTCTGCTATCCGGCTGTGATTTGCAATGAGAAGTCAGAAATTCTGATGACTTATACCTGGAACCGCAGGACCATTGTTTTCTGTAAGTTTGAGTATGAGGACTGACTGTAAATATGTTCTGTAAATATACTTGCTTTTCGAAATTGTGTTCCCGATTGAAATGAGCGGGGCTGTCGTTATCGACAGGCCCGCTTCATTGCCGCCAGATTTGCCCTGGCACCATCCATAATATAACTTACGTCAAAGCCTGTGGAAATCATTCTGACACCTCTGTCATACCAGTCCCTGATCGTCTCTTCGTCCGCACTTCCCAGAGAAACCCCGGCTACCCGCCCGGCAGCGCGGATTTTCCCGATGGCATCGTCAATGATCCGGCGTATGTCCGCATCCTGCGTATGTCCCAGCTTTCCAAGGGAGCCGGACAGGTCATTGGGACCGAAAATGAATGCGTCGATTTCCTTTATGGTCAGAATACGGTCCAAATCCTGAATGGCACCGATATGCTCCAGCTGGATAAAGCGCATGAGATTTTCGTCCGCATGGGCCAGATATTCGTCATTATCAATTTCCCCGAACATATAGGCCCGTCTCGGCCCATAGCCCCGCACGCCCCGGGGAGGATAGGAGGTGGCCTCCACAGCCATCAGTGCTTCTTCATAGGAATGTATCATAGGGCAGATGATGCCGTCCGCGCCGGCATCCATTACCGGTTTCGCCAGTACGGCATCGTTCCAGGGTATCCGCACTATCCCATTGATCCTGGAGGCTCTGGCTCCCATCAGGTGATTCTGCAGCTGGGCCAGATTGATACAGGAATGCTCCATATCAATCCACAGGTAATCATAGTCCAGATACCCCATCATTTCACTGACGAGCCCCTCTCCCAGCGAAACATGGGTACCGATACAAAGCTCCTGTCGGCGCAGTTTTTCTTTCATATTTGTTTTCTGTTTCATACTTATCCTTTTCTGCGCGTTGTAGCGCATGCTTAATGTAGTTGTTTAATGCTCATGCTTTACCTGCAGATGATGCATCCAGGAGTAGTTTTCATTTTGTGCCGGCAATTCCACGTGGGCCCCTGCTTCTGTTATCCTGCCGCTTTCAAAATAGTAGATTCTGCCCTTTTCGGAGATCCAAATGGATATCCTGTTGCACGAAGCGTTTCTTCCGCAGATAAGAAATGGTATCGACTTATACTATATTTCTATAGTCATTCCATCCCAGGCCAGCTCCATCCCCAGCGCCTCTGCACAACCAGCCAGATATCGGTATCCGCCCGTGCCATGTGAGACATGAGTACAAAGGAAACGAGTACTGTCGTCTGTGATACCCATGGAACTCAGCCGTTCCTGAATGAGTTTATTGTCTCTCAGGCCCATGTGATAGGTATCGGTGACGGTTTTCGCTCCCAGGGTACAGTCCATAATGACACAGTTCAGATGTTTTCCGCTCAAAAATGCGTAAGTATCTTCCGTAAGCTTGCCGGTATCCGTAGCATAGAGGACACATTTTCCTTCTGTATCCGCTATGAGATAAATCAGAGCCTCTTCTCCCGGAGCATGAATGGCAGGCAGCGGGGTGACATTGTAATTGCCTGTCTGTACCGTTTCGAATGGATGCACTGCCTGCATGCAGGTTGCTTCTTTTATGCCGGTTGCCTGACAGCCCTCCAGACGGGTATTTATCTTCTGTGCGACTTTTTCATTGCCATAGGCATACAGTACCGGCTCGATCATTTCCTTGCCGAACCATGCGCCCCGAAATCCCAGAAGCCTCTCTTCCAGGTGATCGCAGTGGGAATGGGTGACGAAGAGGTATTTTACCCGGGATAATTCAATTCCATAGAGCACAGACTTCCAGTAAGTCTCCGGCCCCATATCGATGAGCAGATCATGGTTAATCAACAGCTGAGATCTGCTGCGGAGTTCCCTGCCACCCAGCCTTCGTGCTTCCATACAGTCCGGACATTGGCAGAAGACTCCGGGAACCCCTTCCGAGGCGCCCGTACCCATAAATGTGAGAATCATGATTATTCCTCCATTCATTTCGATGCACATATCAATATAAAGTCAAATGTCAATTCGAACACTCCAAAGATAAAACATTTGGCAGAATCCGTGTTTTGAGATCCTATCCACAAAACAGGTTCTTTCAACTTTCAATACAGGACGAAATCGTGTTCAAATGATTTGCAATATGGTGCTGAGTAGTCCGGTTACTCTGCCGTATCATACAGGGAAACCAGATACTTCCCCAGCTGCAGCGAATAGGTCAGCAGCGCATCGATGACCGGTTCCGGAACCCGCTCGGCCGCCTTGTGGGTCTCATAGGCGAATACACCCCTGTAATCAATCTTTTTCAGCATCTTCATAATGGGTTCCCACTCAATGGTGCCGTGGTATGGTAGAAGATGGTGGTCGTTGTCCGCATAATTGTCCTGTACATGAGTGGCAATCAGACGTTTTCCCATCATTTCCAGAGCCTGGGGCTGATTCCATCCCATCATGTTGGCATGGCCGAAGTCCCAGCAGATGCCCACATTGTCATACTGCTTCGATAGCCTGTCCACAAGTTCCATTAATTCTTCCGTCCTGGCGGCAAAGCGGTCTCGCCTGCATTTCCGTGAGGGATCTGTCTTGTCGAACATGTTTTCCACCGCCACAGAAAGGCCGTAACGGGCGGCCAGCTCCAGATGCGGCTTGTAATATTCCATGTTGTCTTCCAGGCATTTGCGGAAGTTGTTGTCATAAAGGTGGAATCCGGCATGGATGACGATGGCTTTTACGCCCAGCTCTCCGGCCGCCATAATGGAGCGGCGCACGATTTCCTCCGTATGTTCTCTGTCCGGATAATTCTTATCCAGCACATTATAAAATGGAGCATGCGCCTGACTGGCGGTCATGCCCAGCTCTGCCAGCAGCTCTTTCATCTCCAGAACCCAGTCATGCCAGTTATCCGGCTCCAGTTCCTTGCATTTTCCTTTCTCCGGAGTGTCCTTTTTGGTCATGCAGAAATTCAGGTCCACATCCTCATACCCGATGGCATGCAGCTTCCTGATGCAGTCAGTCATGGGAATTTCAATTCCGTCCGGGCGATGTCTGTAAAATCCTGTTGTAGTTGATAATCTCATATATTGTTTCGTTCCTTTCCGCAATCTGCAGAACTCTGCACAAACACTAATAGAATTTTGTTTTGGATTCTGTTACTAACATTCATAAGTCTTAATCATGGTGAGTGACAAATGATAAAACAATCATCAGGCCTGTAGATTCAGATAGCTCCCAACCAGCTCAGTGCATTCCATATGCCGTCCTGCAGAACATCTGTGGTGACAAAATCCGACAAATTTTTTATATTGTCCACTGCGTTCCCCATAGCGATGCGCGTTCCGGCAGACTGGAACATTTCCAGATCATTATTGCTGTCGCCCACGGCCACGGTGTCGGCCATAGGAATCTGTAGCCTGTCCGCCAGAAAAGTCATTGCGCTTCCCTTGGAATATCCCTTTGGGGCAATTTCCCAGAAGCCCCGGTCTCTGTCAATAAAGCTCAGATCTTCCCGGAATTGCTGCCGAAAAAGTTCCATTCGCCGTGCTTCCACCTCATTCGCAAGGAATTTGTCAAAATTTCCGGCAGCTTCCTTCCAGGGGAGACAATCCGACGGATGCCTTCTCCGCATATGATCCCGGAATCTTTCTGACTGAAATTCGCTGAAATTCTTTGCATAGTTATTGTCAGCGCCTTCCAGGAGGGCGTCAATTCCGCATTCGTCCAGAGCAGCCATAATCCTTCGGGCGTCCTCCGGAGAAAAAGTCCTGTGCAGCAGAATCTCCTCTCCGTATCTCACCATGGTGCCGCATCCCAGCAGATAGCCGTCAAACTCCGTCTGCTGCGGAAGCCAGTTTCCCACCATCCGCCAGGTTCTGCCCGTGTTGACTATGCAGATATGTCCGTTTGCCCTCGCCTTGCGGAGAGCTTCCTTTGTGCTTTCCTCCAGAACCTGATTCCCTTTGCTGATCAGAGTTCCGTCGATGTCGAAGAAGATAAGTTTGCGCATTTTTGATTGTTGTCCTTTCAGAAGTAGATTACCCCACGGGATAAGGCAGAGGCAGTACGTATTCTCTATCCTTTGTAATGAAATGATGCTGTACCCCCAATTCCTTCATCCAGCCCTGTACTTCCACCGTTTTCCAGGGCCCGGAATTATAGGGCTCCCCCTGGCGCTGATTATCCCAGAGCCACTGAGGGGTGTTCCACAGGCAGGCTTTCGGAGATACAACTTCATAAAAGCTTTTTTTCACGCCGCTCTGTCCGTGATGGGCCATCTGCACGAAATCGGCCCGCAGCTCCCCGTGGGGCACCAGGGCCAGAACTCTGTCTCCGGCTTCCTCTCCCAGGTCGCCGATAAAGAGAATCCGCTGTCCCTCCGCATCTACCCGGAACACCACGGAAGAATTGTTGATGGTATTCTCAGTAATGGATTCATCCGGCACATACAGCACTTTGATTTCTATGGAATCAATGGTGAATTTCTGCCCGGTTTCGAAGGGAAGACAAATGTCCCTGTGGGCTTCTTTAAATTCATTGAATGCGCTTGTAACTTTTGCCCCGCGGGCGCCGGTTTCGTCATATTTCTCATAGAATTCATAGGACAGGAATTTACTGTAGATTTTTTTCACTTTTAAAGGATTCGGCCTGGAGAAAATCTCCAGCAGTGCGTTCACATGGTCGGAATGGGGATGTGTCAGCAGCCATAAATCCACTGTGGGCTCAGGGCCTCCCAGACGAATCAGGGTGTCCAGCAGATGCCCGGCATCCCTGGCGGTCCCGCCGTCGATGACCACAAGCTTTCCTTCCGTACTTTGCAGAACATAGGACATCATTTGTGTATGACTTTGTTCCTGAAGCATATATAATGTTGTTTGCATGTCTGTTTACTCCCTTTATCTTTTTTGTGGCTTCTGGCATGGGCTTGCTGGACTCCATGCGGCAATCGGTTCTGCTTTCACATTATCTGTGCTGCCTGAATTATGCCGTATCGGTTGCATCGAACTGTTTTATTCGGTTTCTTTATCTGTGATGCCGGCTTCCTGCCGCACCTGCTCTCTGTATTTTGCAGGGCTGACTCCCATGGTGTTTCTGAACTTTTTGGTGAAGCTCGCCACATCAAAATACCCTACCTGTTCTACAATGTCCTTAATTTTTAAATCCGTATCCCTCAGAAGGCAGCAGGCTTTCTTAATTCGCCGTTTGGTGACATATTCCAGAAAATTCATGCCGGAACATTTCCGGAAAAATCTGCTCAGATAAGAGGAAGACAGGCTGAATTTCTCCGCCAGTCCGGAGAGGCTGATATCATTGTCATCATAATGAGCATCCACATAGGCCAGAATATCCTGATACAATTCATTACTTTCCTGAACCTTCCGAAATTCTTCGTAATGATAGATGCCGGAGCGGCCTTTTTCCTGCATACTGTCCCCCACAGCAAGGGCTTCCAGATAGGAAGTGCTTATATTGTTTAAATCTTCACAATGGCTGCCTATGGCAAACAGCCAGCCCATTTCGGTTTTACCGGTAATGACAGTATATAACTCTGTAATTTTTTCTTCCAGGGGGGGGTACCTCCAGGGAGGTATTCCACAGCAGAGTCAGGCAGCCGTTATTCTCCGGAAGTATCAGTACATACAGGCCCGGAATTGCCTGTTCCTCTATGAGTGTCTTTGCCGTTTCCGACGGGTTTGTTCTTGTAGGTGACATACAATACAGTACCGAAACCAGATAATATGCCTCGCAGAATTTAACTCCCTGAACAATCAGCGTATTCTGTGCATGCTCCGCGCTTACTGCGCCCAGCAGGAGTGCCTTGAGAATACTCTGAGTATACATTTCCTTATTTTCTTCCAGCTCCCTTGCAATGTTTCTGTTCATCTCCGCTATTCTGGTGACAGAGGTATGAAGATTCTCCCATTCACCTCTTCTGGTCCTTTCAGGTCCTATTCCTTCCAGAATATTTTGTTTCTCAGGAGAAACGGGTTCCAGTATGTTCCATAATTTTCTGATGGGCCGATACATCCTGAAGGCCAGCACGATACCAAACAGGATACACAGGACCAGGAGCACCGTAATAATGGCGGCTACTTTGTTCTCGCTTCGCACATATTTCAGGAAAAACTGCGGTCTGGGAATTACGGCAATATATTTCCAACCGGTGGTGGGGGCTTTTCCCATGATGATAAAACAGGAAATACCGTTGATTTTTCCTGTATGAATTCCCGGATCTTCATAATTATCTGTAAGCAGCTTCAGTGTTTCGGCGGAAAAAGCAGGACCATTTTCCAGTGCGAATTGCAGTTGCCCGCCGCTGTCAAAAAGGTAAATGTTTTCATGATACTGTTTGTCTGAAATATCAAGCATGCCGGTGAAATAATTGGATTCCACCAATCCTATCACAGAACCCAGAGGATGGACCCCGGAAGTCACCCACGGGTAAGTAATGGCGATGTATTCCTTTGCATCATATTTTTTGACCAGGTAACCTCCGTTTCCATTGACACTGAGGGCAAAGGGGCGGCCTTCTGTAATATATCGGTCAAAGTCCTCTCTGTTTTCATCCCCCTGTGGACGGTAGCCGCCATTTTTGAAATTTTCCACAGAGATGACACCGGTTCCGGAATACAGATTGGAATCGCCGTTAATATGGAGATACATTTCGTCGAAAAAGCTTACCTGAGCGTGGTAAATTGCCAGCTTTCGAATGGCGAGGATGGTGTCGTAATTATTGACATTGAGAACATATGGCGTCACGTCGGGATCTGTGGCGATCTGTATTGCTACCTGCCGAAAGCTTTTCATATCATCGTCCATGTTCTGTATGGCCTGGCGCAAAGTATATTCCTGAGAAACCGCATAGGCGGATTCCATCTGTCGCAGTCCGTTTGTCAGAAAAATGCCCGTTAACAGGAGAACCGGTATTATGATAAAACCCACAAGAGACGCAATATATGATATAAGTATCCTGGATTGTCGCTGCCTGATTCTTCTTCCGATCATGTTTCTCCTCTGATATTCTCCTGTAATACATACAGGAAGAGCGGACCAACAATCCGCATCTTCCTGCAGTTTATGACAATAAAATTCCTGTGAAGCTTTTTATTTACCGGCCCAACGGTCATAGGCTGTCTGGAGAAGTTCCAGGTAACGATCGAGCTTTCGGTCGTTGAGCCCCTTTATATACTCGTCCCAGGTGGCGTCGATATCCAGATCTCCGTTGATCATTTTGGATTCCATGGTTTCCTTATAATTCCGCAGGTCTGTCTCTATCAGACTGATTTCATCATTCTCTTCCTGGGTAAACTTTACGGTTCCCGGCCAGCCTACCTTCAGATAATCATACACGTTGGTCATAATGTCTGTGGTAAGTCGGTTATTGTTTGTGACGGCGGTATCTTCCGTAAGCACATAATCTTCTTCCTTGTAAATGGTAGTGGAAGTCAAAGCAAGTGTCTGGCCCATGGGGAAGTAATTGTTGCCGGGAGTGACCTCGGCATCTCTCCACTGGCCCACTTTCTCATATTTTTCCTCATCCCACGCATTTTCTACTTTCACAGTACCGAATCTGTCGGTTTCACCCAGCCACCAGCCATATTCGGGATTTGCCGCAAATTCTCCCTTTGGCACGCCGCGGATAATGGTATAGGTTCCTTCCTCAGAATAGAACCAGTCGGCCATTGCAATCAGCTTCTTAATGACAGCTTCGTCTGTTACTTTGTTGGTAATGACCAGTCCGCCGTTGAACTGCATATCTTTGGAAGGCCACATTTTTTCACTGTTATACTCACTGGTAAAAGGCTCTATGCCGCGGAACTGGATGGAGATATTAATGTCCGGAATATTCATCCAGGAAGCATAATCGGTAAAGGCGCCGTACTTATCTTCCGCCTGTTTTGCCTTCCGCTGCTCCGCAGTCTGGGTGAAATACTCCTGATCCAGCAGCTTTTCCGCGTACAGTTTATGCATATACTTCAGAAATTCTTTGTAATTGGCTTCTGCCGGAATGTAAATTACCTTTCCATTACTGTCCACCTGATAGTCCGCTCCCTTTGTGTCACCCAGGAAGCCAAAGCCTGCCAGAATAGGAACAAAGGCATTGTAATAGAAAGAGTCTTCTTCCTTGTAGGAACCGCCTAAAGGAATCTCGTCTGTGGTGTCACCGTTCTGATTGGGATCACCGTCTCTCACTGCTACCAGGTAATTATAGAACTCATCCAGGGTCTCGGGCATTTTCTCGATTCCCAGCCTCTCCATCCATGTCTTATTTACGAAGAAACGGTTCTTTGCCAGCTCCCGGGGATTGGCTGTAAAGCCTCTCAGAGAGTAGATATGTCCGTCCGGGAAAGTCATACCTGCCAGCAGGTCTACATTCTCACTTTCCATCACGGCGAACAGGTTTGGCATGGTCTCTTTGGAAATGTAATCTTCCAGCGGGAGAAGAAGTCCCTGTGCGCCATAGGTTGCAAGCTCCGTATCTGTCAGATCATTTAAGAATACCATAGGAAGGTCCCGTGTGGCAAATGCCAGACTTTCCTTTTCTGACCATGCGTCTTTTATGATCTGATCTACCTTGAAACGGATGCCGCATGCTTCCTCGATTTTGTCCATCAGCCAGTAATCGTTCCAGTCGCCCTGCCCGGATTTGGTGGCCACCATCATTGTGACTTCAATGACTTCATCGGATGCGGCATCTCCCGCACCGCTGTTTTCTGCGACGCTGCCTTCGGAACTGCCGGAACTACTTTCCGCAGAGCCGCTTCCGCCTGCCGGGGTCGAACTGCCGGAATCGTCGTTCCCGCAGGCTGCCATGGACAGAATCATCGACCCCGCCAGAAGTGCCGCCAACAATTTTTTCTTCATAAAAATACCTCCTCTACTTATATTAAAATGTGTATAGTTGCTAACCGGACTAATGATATGTATTATGCCCGGGTAAAACCTGTTACAATTATTATTCCTGTTCACAATCGCTTCACGAAGGCGCTTTATGCGTCTCCTGCGTAAAGCCTGAGACAGCATTACCCCTTCACGGAGCCAATCATGACACCCTTTACAAAGAACTTCTGCAGGAAAGGATAGATGATCAGCATGGGCAGGGAAGCTACTACAATAAGCCCGTATTTCATGCTCTGAGCCATCCTTGCCCTTTCAATCATGGATTCCAGCTCATCGCTGTTCACGTCGATGGACTGATTCAATACCAGAATTTCCCTCAGGAAAATCTGCAGAGGCTGCTTATTCTTGTCTTTCAGATAAATCAGTGCGTTGAAATAGCTGTTCCAGTGCCCCAGCCCATAATAAAGACTCAGGATAGCGATAACCGGTTTGGACAGCGGCACTATAATCCGGAAAAAGGTTCCGAAATCATCACAGCCGTCGATTCTGGCGGATTCCTGAAGTTCCCCGGGGATACTGCCTGCGATAAAGGAACGGGTGATGATGACGTTGTACATGGATACCAGTCCCAGCACCAGCAGAGTGTACCACTTGTCATATAAGCCGATATTGTTGACCACGATAAATTTGGTGATCATACCGCCGCTGAACCACATGGTGAACATCATATACAGGGCAATAAGCTTTTTCCCATACAAATCCTTACGGGACAGCGCATAGCCTGCCATCATGGTTACCACCAGATTCAGAAGAGTTCCCACCACCGCATAGAAGAGACTGTTGCGGTAGCCGATCAGTACCCAGCTGTTTTTTAATATCTGTTTATAGCCTTCCAGGTTGAAGCCTTTGGGAAACAGAAGCACTTTTCCGCTGTTGACCGCCGTGGGGTCGCTGATGGAGGCGGAGAGCACGAAGAGCAACGGGTACAGGGCAATCAGACCGAAAAACAGCAGCAGAATGTTAATTGCCCAGTTGAATACCCTTTCCATGCCTCTTTCCCGGATTTTTGAAGGCTGTGTCTTTTCTTTCATTCATGTTCCTCCTAATTAAAGTCGCTGCGCGACGGCACTAAAGAGTAAAGTATCTTCGGCGCACCTCTTATGAGAGAAACTTTCATTCGAAAGTGCACTCATAAAAGTTCCTCTCGTGCGCCATCGATACTTTACTTTCCAAGTCACAGACAAACTTAAAACAAACTTGTCTCGCTGACGGCGCTGGAAATCTTGTTCACGATCAGCAGCAGAATACAGTTGATAACGGAATTAAATATGTCAATGGAAGTGGTATAGCTGAATTTCGCTCCCAGCAGACCTGTCTTGTACACATATGTGGAGATTACTTCCGACACAGGCAGGTTCAGGGAATTCTGAAGGAGGTATACCTTCTCAAAGCCCAGGCTCATCATTTTGCCTACTTCCATAATCAACAGAATAATGATGGTAGGAGCGATACCCGGGATGTTGATATGTATGATTCTCTTGAACCGGGAAGCACCGTCCACGCGGGCCGCTTCATGCAGGGAAGGGTCAATTCCTGCCAGGGCCGCCAGATAGATGATAGAGGACCATCCGGTGGTTTTCCAGATTTCCGAAATGATGTACACCGGTCGGAACCAGCTTTCCTGTCCCATGAAATCAATGGGCTGGCCTCCCAGCGCCTGAATCAGGGTATTGATAACGCCTGTGGAAGGAGAGGTGAAGCTGATAATCATACCGCACAACACCACGGTGGAGATGAAGTGGGGCGCATATGTCAGATTCTGTATTATCTTCTGAAAGGATGCATTGCGGGCTTCGTTCAGGAGCAGTGCAAGGAAAATAGGAAAAGGAAAACAGAACACCAGCCGCAATACATTCAGCATCAGAGTATTTCTGATAAGAACGGAAAATTGCGGTGAGGTCACAAAATACTTAAAGTGTTTCAGACCCACCCAGGGGCTCCCGGAGAATCCCAGCCCCGGCAGAAAATCTTTAAAGGCAATTTGCATTCCATACAATGGCATATAGTCAAATACAAACAGATAAATCAGTGCCGGAAGCAGAAGTACATATAACTGCCAGCTGTGACGTATTCCCTGTCCGAATGACATGCCTTTTTTCTTTGCGACGGCTGTACCGCCTTTTGTCTTTGCCATCTTTTTCCTCCTGTTCCGATTTGGTCAATGCGTACATTAACCATAGTTTATTGTACATTTTTTGTAAATATTTCATTTTTTCAGGTAGGCTATTTTTGACAAATTGTGCTATTTGCACAATTAACTAAATATTTTCCACCATAGTTATATGGTATCGCCATAGTTTTTTTGGTATTTATTTTCGCAGACATTTATGTGCGCTGTTCTAAGAAGATCTCCTCATAAAGGAAGTGTGTACCGGGAAATTTAATTGCATATGGTATCTGCCAGCTCCCCGGGAGAGGAACAGAAGAGCTTCACGAAATCTTCCTCAAACTGCTCTCTCAGAGTTGCCCCGGACAGCATGGCACAGAAATCCGCGCCCGCATTTCGGGCAGTCTCCTGGTCTACCAGACTGTCTCCCACATACAACACGTCTGCCATCGTCAACCCCAGCTTCTCCAGGATGGAGAATAATCCCTGGGGATCCGGCTTGGGTGCCGGCATTTCATCCGCGCCGAAAATCACATCAAAATATTGGGTCAGGTTATACTTATCCAGAGAGGCCAGTATCAGGTCCTTAAGCTTCAGAGAGAGAATCCCCAGCTTCAGCCCCTTTTCCTTCATCCGCCGCAGGCTTTCCTCCAGTCCCGGGAAAAAGGTGGTCCTTTTGCACATCTCCTGCCTGCAGACAGCGCGGTAGTATTCCCTTATGGTGAGGATTTTCTCCATATCGGTTTCTTCCGTAAGGAAACGGAGCATGTCCACCTGTGTGTGGCCGATCATGGTAACGACCTGTTCATAAGGCTTTTCAGGGTATCCGAAATGTTTTGCCGTCTGATTCAGAAGGGATACGATAATAGGGCCCGTGTCCGCAATGGTCATATCATAGTCAAATACCAACGCTTTGTATTTCTTTTTTGAATTTTGCATATTTCCTCTCATTCCGCCGCGTGAGCGACACTTTCCACCTTTGGCTCTGCGTAACCGTTCTGTGATATCTTCCATGATTTCTCATTTTTCGGAGGACAGCAGAAGCAGTGTGTATAAACCATAGATTATTGTGGGCTTATTGTAAATATTTCTTTTTTTCGGTATGCTGTTTTTGACTAATTATGCATTATATACAATTTTGAAAGTTGAATTTTGTGGGAAATATATAAAGCATTTTTGGTGGTTTCTTGTATTTGTATTCTGGTAAGAGAAGAGATTTTAAGGTATAATGTCCTTATTCAAGGCAGGAGACGGCCGAATGGCCATCAATACCATGTGCGGGCTGTGCACATGGTATAATGATTCTGCATTCGCAGAATTCAAGCCAGCGTGGGCTGGCTTGCCATCACTGCGTGATGCATTATACCCGGCAGTCCATGGCTTGAAAATCAAATGTCTCCTTCGGAGTCGCTTGATTTTCCGCGCACATGGTATAATGAAAAAGGTTCGGCTTGTATTAAAAATAGTGAGCAGTGAAAATTATTGTAAGGCGGTATGTCAGATCGTAATATGGAGTATAAATAACAGATTTTGAATAAAAGGAGATAGATGCATGAATATCAGCAAAGAAATAGCAGGCAGTGAAGATGAAAAGAATCTGGCGTGGGAGGAAATCCGCACAGAACATATTGTACAGGATGAGTGGATTGACTTTCGACGGTCCTCTTATCGATTTCCGGACGGAAGTGTGTTTGAGCCATTTTACAGTTACAGCCGCCGGGATTATGTGGTGATTGTGGCATCGGATGAAGAAGGGAAATACCTCTGTGTCAGGCAGTTTCGACAGGGAATCCGTGAGGTGACGACGGAATTTCCCGCAGGTGGTATTGAACGGAAGGATGGGAAGGAGTATAGAACAGCACAGGAGGCAGTCCATGCTTCCGGACAGGATATAATAGAGGCATTGAATACATCTGTGGCGGAGGGGAAGCAGACCGACACAGGGAATACGTCGAATATGGAGGCCGAGGATGCACTGAAGGCGGCCAGAAGGGAGCTGCTGGAAGAGACAGGATATGTATCGGATCATTGGACACAGCTGCTGACAGTACCGTCCAATGCCACACTGGCGGATAATTATGCATATATTTTTATGGCGGAAAAATGCCGCAGGGCCGCGGAGCAGAGCCTGGATGAGACAGAGTTTCTGCATGTCAGGAGATACTCTGCGGACGAGATAGAGAAAATGATTGAGCAGGGTGAATTCCAGCAGGCGGTACACATCATGGCCTGGCTGCTGGCGAGGCGGCGGGAAGCAGGAGGACCAAAGAATGCGTGAAGAGGCTTTTAGCTATATAAAAAAGAAATACAAAACCACGCCGGAGTACCCCTGGGCAAAGGACAACACCAGTGCTGTCTTCCGTCACAGTGACAACAAAAAGTGGTTTGCGCTGGCCATGTGTGTAGGCAGGAATAAACTGGGACTTTCCGAAGAAGGAGATGTGGACGCCCTCAACCTGAAAATAGACGATATGATGCTGCGGGATATACTGACACAGGAACAGGGAATTTTCCCTGCGTACCACATGAATAAGCAGCATTGGATTACAGTGCTTCTGGACGGCACTGTGGGAAAAGATAAAGTCTGCGACCTGATCGATATGAGCTATGCCGCCACCGCGTCGAAGAAAAAGAAGGAAAAAATCCGCCCGCCGAAGGATTGGATTGTTCCGGCGAATCCAAAGTTCTATGATATTATACACGCCTTTGACAAAGCGGAGATAATCGATTGGAAGCAGGGCAGCGGTATGAAGACCGGCGATACGGTTTTCCTGTATGTGGCGGCTCCGGTATCGGCGATTCTCTATCAGTGCAAGGTGATGGAGACAGATATCCCTTACAGGTATCAGGATAAAAATCTGACAATCAGTAAACTGATGAAAATTAAACTTTTAAAAAAATATGATTCCGGAAAGTTTACCTTTGACAGACTGAAAAAGGAGTTCGGCATTTATGCGGTGCGCGGGCCCAGAGGGATACCCAACAGCTTAAAGTATGAGCTGAATCTGTGAAGGAAGGGCGGGAGCATGTCAGCTTTTAGCGCTGCGCTGCAGATCTGAACATCCAGGAACAGGCAACCTCTCATTTTTACAATAAATCAAGTATGAAATTCCGGCCGTTATAAATTCTGTAATGCAAAATGCCCACCAGACGCCTTCTGCTTCCAACGCTCTGCTCAGCAGAAAAGCTAACGGTATAATGATTATAAGATAGCGCAGCAGGGAAATGCAAAGAGACGGGACCCCTTTTCCCAGTCCCTCCAAAGCACCGGAACAGGTAACCGATACCGCTGATATTACGAAGCCAAGGCTGATAATACGCAACGCCTTCACACCATTGGCGAGTGTCTCCGGCTGGTTGGTAAACAGTCCCATCAGCCATGCCGGAACAGTCCAGGAAAGTACCATTCCCACCGCCATGACACCGGCTGTGAGCGCCAGAGTGGTATGGAAGATTTTTCGCACTCTTAATTTTTCTCCAGCTCCGTAATTGTATCCCATCAACGGCCGAATCCCCTGGATGATGCCGTTGGCTGTCAGGTAGATAAAGGTCTGCAGCTTATAGTAGACGCCCAGCACAAGGACATATTTGTCAGAAAATTCTGCCAGTATCCCGTTTAGTACCGAAATCAGCAGTGACGGCAGTGCCAGATTCAGCGTCGCCGAGATGCCGATGGAATATAGTTTTGCCGCTATGCTTCGATTGGGACGGAAGGCATTCCTCTTTATCTTTACTGGAATGGAAGCCGTTTTGTAGAAGATCAGATATACGACAAGGGTTATCACCTGCCCGATGCCGGTGGCATAGGCGGCTCCCGCAATTCCCATAGCCGGAAATACACCTGCGCCGAAAATCATCAGAGGATCCAGAATAATATTTGCCACACAACCACACATCATACTGAACATGGATATCTTCATTTTCCCCACTGCCTGAAAAAGCTTTTCAAATACCAGACCGGATGTGATAACCGGCGCAAACAGGAAAACCCGCCTGGAATATTCCAGCGACATGGAAATCACATTCTCATCTGAGGAAAACAAATACAGAAATCCAGGCATGGCCGACGTACATGCCAGGGCCAATACAATCCCGTGAAAAAGATTAAGCAGCAATCCCTGTGTTGCGGCTTTATCCGCATTTTCCTGGTCTCCTGCCCCCAGGTACAGTGCGATGACAGCATTGATTCCAATGGCAAAGCCGATGGCGATTGCATTTATGATATTCTGCACAGGGTAGACCAGGGCCAGAGCCGTCATGGCTTCTTCATTTAATTGCGCCACAAAATAGCTGTCCACGATGTTATAGAGCGCATTCACCGCCATGGATATTACCATTGGCGTAGACATGGACAGCACAAGGGGCAATATCTTCTTTTCCTTCATAAAAGTCTGTTCCATAAAGTATTTTTCCTTTCTGTGTCGCAGAATCTTCCTGGCATATAAACAAATCTGAACCGAATGAGAAAATCTGCTAATCGAATAGGGGAATGCTTTTCTCCCCTACTTGCCGCGCGGCCTGCATGCCGCCTTAGCGGCAAACTTCCATGTGAAAAACTTGCATATATGGTTTTTCACATTTATGCGGGCCTGTGCATAAAAAACGCCACACAATTGTCTTCCGGCAATTGTGTGGCGAAAAAAGATTTCTCTTGAAAAATCCACTCCCCGTAGGGTTTTAATGCATTATGCCACAGAACAGTATTGCTGTCAACAGAAAGTAAAACAGAAAATCATAAGGCCCTTATTCCTGGACGGCTGATTTTGTTGCCTCCGCAAATACCACCATATAGTTGTGCCAAGTATATGCCTTGCTCTCGACATTAGGTAAAATACAGCGGAACCGATGACATTGACAAAGGGACTATAGACAATGGAGACGGCATATTCAGGAATCCTACGAGAGATATCTGAGCACTATGGAATAGAAGGATGGGTGGCATTTAAAATTGTGTGACAAACATTTCCCTGCAGATTCGCTTTCCGCTTCCTGTCCGGAATATGGTTTTGTAAGCGGATTCCACAGCAGCTTTGTCCGCACTGCCTTCATGGAGATTTACCAGAAAATCTGCCTCGACTAAAATCTGATAGTCCATGCCGTCTATCTGGGTGTAAGTATGATGATGGCCCACTAAATAACAGACCCGTTCTATCAACTGCTTTTCAAAGCACAGTCGCTGCAGCATCTCTTCCGCCACTGCGGGGCCTTCCTATTCCTGAAGAGGGCCCGCGCAGGAACCGAACTTTTCTTCCGCAGGCTTGATACCGATATCGTGCACATAAGCGGCGGCTTCCAGGATTTCCATGGTTTCTGCTCCGATGTGCTCCAGTTCGCCTATGAGCTTTGCAAAAGCATGTACTTTTACAAAATGTTGAATACGGCCTGGGTCTCCGCTATAGTAGCGCATCATTTCCATACAAAGTGCATTTAACATATCTGATTTCTCCTTTGATCAATCTTGTAGTACTGTTATCACCGGATAGTTTTATTTTGCAGTTGTTTCAGAAATTCGATTTTTCTTCTGTAGCCGGTCAGGATAGAATCTAAGCAGGAAATCAGAGGATCCTGACTATAGATTGCATATAACTCATTTTCATCCGGCAGAAGATTCAGGTCTACCAGAGATGGATTTTGTACATATTTGAGCAGCTGGAACTCTGTCTTTCGGAAACTGTTAACTGAAATTTGTAATAGATCATCCTGCTCCGCCAGCCTGGGATTTTGCCAGAACATGGAGTTCCCTGAATCAAAAATCGGCGCCATACCGATAAATTTCAGGGTATTGGTATCCCGGAGAACACCGAAATTATTCAGATGCCGGTCAATATTTGTGAGGATAAAATCTGTCAGGATCTGGTATTCCAGAAAGGTTCTGGTACTATTCTCATCCAAACCATATTCGGCACAAACAGCAATAAAATGCTCATACATGGACATGGCATTGTCCTTTTTTCTGGAATTTACCACATCAATTGCCGGAATCAGTTCTATTGTATCGGATGTAAAGCTTTCACAGATACAATAGAGTTGGGCACAGGACTCTGGCCGTATGACAGAGTAGGCAACATAAGGCTGTGAATTTTGTTTTCTGTGAAGCAGAGTTGCGACGACTTCATTCAGGCTTTCCTGAGAGTTACTGCCATGATTTCCTTTTATGAGGCATCGTTTGCTGTTGGAAATAACCCATTTTTTCTGTAGTTCACCCTGGACGGAAGAACTGGGCGAAAACGCATGATCCGAAACTATGACTGCTTCTGTCAAAGGGGTATCAAACTGCATATCACTGATCGGATCGCGAAAAGGGTTTGTGAATAAATTAACATTTTCCCATGCCAGATTTAACTCCAACGGTTTGATCCAGTAATGATCTGTCAGACTCAGACCCAGGTTTTTTACCAGGTATTCCTGGGGGGTGGTAAAGCCCATTTGCTCCAGAATATGTTGAATGCGGCCCTGGTTTATGGGTACCGCACGTCGCTGCCACCATTTGCGCAGCATCTGGACATCGGATTTTGTGCCGGGAGGCAGCAGTTCAGGTGTTTTCTGCTGTGACACCTGAAGCATGGCTCCGGATAAGGGATCGATGGATATCATGCACACCGGGTCATCCCGATGCATGAGATAGTACAAATTTTCCTGCATTTTACCAGGCCTCCATTTCAAGTCGGGAGAAGAGAATCTCCCTGATTTTAGAATCCATGCACATAACTGCCGCTTCCTTCAGCCAGGAGAGATTTTCTCTGTCGAAGATAGCTTTGAAGGGAATGGTATATCGCTCTCCTTCATAATAAAAAAGGATGGATACCGTCGAATCGCTGCAGATCCAACGGCCGGCCGTTTTATATTTTTCGCAGTAAAAATTCTGGCTCTGGATTTCGTCGGTCGTTATCTGGTTAGAGGGCAGTAACGGTGCGCCGGAAAAAGAGGCGTCTGCCAGCAGCGTTTCCATGGAACAGCCCAATACTGTAGACAATCGGAGCAGCACATCTCCGCTGGCGGAGGACAATTTTTTGCGGCCCTGTTCATAATCCTGCAGAGAGCGGAAATTTACACCGCTCATAGCGGCCAGTTCTTTTTGTGTGAGTTTTCTTAGCTTCCGAAGTTCCTTTAAATTCACCTTATATCACCGCCTTTTTGATATTATACGCAATTTTGCGTATAGCAGTCAAGAGGAAAGGGTGAATTTATATGTGATAGTTTATGCAGGGCTGGAAACTTTAAAGTGGTTTTGGTATATAAGCTGGAAATAAAGCAGTTTACAGTGAAAAAAGATTTTAAAAGAAATAATGCTAAAAGATTTTATGTAAAAGTAGAGTAATATTAAATTGTTATAAGGAAGAAGATACGTTATAATGTAAAAACAGCTATGTAAGCAAGCGAAAGGTTACGGAAGAAAGGACTTAAAGCGGGAGGAAGAGGCATGGAGCATAAGGGAACAAAGAGAATCGAGACCAAACGGCTGCTGTTGCGGGCGTTTCAGCCCGAGGATGCGGAACCCATGTACCGCAACTGGGCGTCGGACCCGGAAGTGACAAAATTCATGACCTGGCCTACACATAAGAGCGTGGAGGTGTCACGGGCGGTAACGGACAGCTGGGTGAAGGAGAGCGGCGGATCAAAATATTATCAGTGGGCCATCGTTCTGAAGGCGCTGGGAGAGCCCATCGGGAGTATCAGCGTCGTGAAGATAAATGATGAGACGGATTCCGTCACCATTGGCTACTGCATTGGCCGGGTCTGGTGGGGACAGGGCATTGTGGCGGAAGCGCTGACAGCGCTCATTGCCTTTTTCTTTGACGAAGTGGGGGCAAATTGTGTCAATGCCTGTCATGATCCCCGGAATCCCAATTCCGGTAAGGTCATGAGAAAGTGCGGCATGACTTATGAGGGGACGTGGAGAGCAGGCGGCGTGAATAATCAGGGTATCTGTGACGAGTGCTGGTATTCCATTCTGCGGAAAGAATATGAGGCGCCCCGGAAAAGGGAAAGCGGCGTGATTTTCAGGGAAGAGAACAAAATTGTAGCGCTGAAAAATGAAGCACAAAGGGATCAGAAAGAAAATGAAGGCGGGACAGTGCCGGCGAATAAAGGGCAGGGAACTGCAGGCCAGAAAAGAATATGTATAGAGCAGATAGCGGAGAAAGCGGAAAAGGCGTCCATATCGCGCCGGATTCTGGAGGCGCTGCCGGAGTGGTTCGGTATTCCGGAGGCCAGAGAGGAATACATTAACGATAGTCAGGAACAACTATTTTTCGCTGCTTTTGATGAAGAACGAAGACAGCCAATCGGCTTTCTGTGCCTGAAGGAAACCGGGAAGGCAACGGTGGAGCTGGCTGTAATGGGTGTGCGCAGAGAGTGCCACCGGCAGGGCATTGGCAGGGAGTTATTCTTCAGGGCGAGAAGATGTGCAGCGGAGAAAGGATATGAATTCCTGCAGGTGAAAACGGTACAGATGGGGCGTTATGAAGAGTATGACGCCACCAACCGCTTCTATCAGAGTCTGGGATTTAAAGAATTTGAAGTATTTCCTGCTCTGTGGGGAGAACAGAATCCCTGCCAGATTTATGTGATGGGAGTGAAAGAAAGTGTCACATGCAATATGTCCCTGCTGTTCCCTGTAGCTTCTGTGGAGTAACATTCCTGACAAGGGCAGCCGGGTTGCAATACATTTTCTATTGTGTTAATATGTCATTATTAAAATTTTGTGAAAATAAAACATCAGCAAAAAATAATGGAGGGATATTATGGCAAAAGAAGCAACTTTGCAGATAAAAATGGATTCCGATTTAAAAGAACAGGTAGAATTACTATATGAGAAAATGGGGACATCATTTGCAGAAGCTGTAAGAATTTTTGCAAAGCAAAGTGTTGAAGAAAAAGCCATGCCATTTACAATGCATCTGGCATCACATAACGGCCGACGAACATTGGGGCTCGCTAATGGAAAATATGTGATTCCTGATGATATAGATGCATGTAATGATGAAATAATAGAAATGTTTGGGGTGTAAGAAGTTATGTGATATCTATGTGAATGTTGCATCTGACTGGAAAGTTTATTGGATATGAACTGCTGTGCTGAAATTCACCAGAGGACAGGATTTCATACAAATAAAAAAGGGGTGGTCGCCCCTTTTTTATTCATGACAATAGAATCCTCGCAGAGCGTGGATTCTATTGTTTTGACCGGATCTCCTGCCGCATAAAGGATACATAGGAAATCGTAAATACAATCAACATCAGCGCGGCCAGCGCGGTCAGATGAGGCCATACCAGCAGCAGGCTCTGGCCCAGCGTCAGGTTGCCGGCCAGTGCGCCGCTGAGCTGCGTGACAGTGACTGCGTTGATGGTTCTGACGCCCGGATTGAGTACAGTGGAAGCCGCTTCTCCGAAGAGGTAATAGGGGGAGACGCGGTTCAGATTCAGCTCGCAGGAATAATTTTTCATCTCATTCAGCAGAGACTCCATATCATTTCCGTTTACCGAGAGGCAGAAGGAAGTG
>JAAWLQ010000309.1 GCA_022797995.1 Lachnospiraceae bacterium | reverse complement strand
GCGGTGGTGCTGGATGCGGATATGCTGACAGTTCTGGAAGCGCCGCTCTGCGTGGTACCGGGATATCCCCATAGTGCAGGAAGCGGATATGAGGGACATTCCTTCTTCGAAGCACCGTCCATCCGGAAGATCGGGGACACCTATTATTTTGTCTATTCTTCCGAAGTGATGCATGAGCTGTGCTATGCCACCAGTAAAAAGCCCAGAGAGGGATTTGTCTACAGAGGCGTTCTTGTGAGCAACTGCGACCTGCATATTGACAGTGACAAGCCGGCGGATATGCCAATGGCTTACGGTGCGAACAACCACGGCGGCCTGGTGGAAATGAACGGCGAGTGGTACATTTTCTATCATCGTCATACAAACGGCACCTGGTATAGCAGACAGGGTTGTGTGGAGAAGCTGACGCTGGCGGAGGACGGAAGCTTTGCCCAGGTGGAACTGACCTCCTGCGGCTTAAACGGTGGTCCGCTGGCAGGAAAGGGCGAGTACCCTGCCTATATCGCATGCAGACTCTTTACAGAGGAACCAACGGCGCATGTGGGCGGCGATAAACAGCCCAGAGTGATGCAGGACGGCAGGGACGGCGACGAGGAGCCGGGCTACATCGGAAATATCATGAATTCAGCCACCGCAGGGTTCAAGTATTTTGACATGCAGGGTGTGACGAAGATTCGCATCACGGTGCGCGGATACGCCAATGGAAATTTCGAAGTTCGGACCAAATGGGACGGCGAGATTCTGGCTGAGATTCCGGTGGTGTACACCAATGTGTGGGAGACCTATGAGGCGGAGATCGCAATGCCGGACGGCGTGCAGGCGCTGTACCTGACCTACCGCGGCCAGGGCAAGGCGGCTCTTCTGTCCTTTGAACTGGTGTAGGGCTGGAGGAGAAAAATTATGGCACTTATTGACATAAAGTATTTCTCAGACTGCCTGAAAAGGCAGACATCGGTAAAAGTGATTCTGCCAAATGACGGCATACCTGCGGGCAACCTTCATTATGACCGTACTATGAAGACGCTGTACCTGCTTCACGGCTACACGGGAATTGGCGAAGACTGGATCTGGAACAGCTCCATTGTGGAATACGCGGGACGCTATAATCTCTGCGTTGTGCTTCCCAACGGGGAGAACAGCTTTTTCCTGGACGGCGTGGAGACGGGGCGCAGGTACGCTTCCTTCGTTGGAAAGGAGCTTCCGGCCTATCTGCAGAAGACCTTTGGGCTGTCTGCGGCCCCGGAGGATAATTTCACCGGCGGACTGTCCATGGGCGGCTTCGGGGCGCTCCATACGGCGCTGGCTTTTCCGGAGAATTTCGGTAAGGCAGTAGGGCTGTCCTCCGCGCTGATATCCTATAGGATTGCGGAGATGAAGCCTGGAATGAACAACGCGGCGGCCAATTACGAGTACTATCGCCTGATGTTCGGTGATCCGGATACGTTCAATGAGAGTGACAACAATCCGGAGGAGCTGGTGCGGCGGATTCAGAAGGCAGGCGGGAAAGTGCCCGGAATCTACATGGCCTGCGGCACGGAGGATTTTCTGCTGAGTTCGAATCGAACCTTTGCGGATTTCCTGCGGGAGAGAAATGTGGACCTTATCTATCATGAGAGTACTGGGATTCATGACTTCCGATTCTGGAATCAATATTTGGAGCCGGCCATCCGGTGGCTGGTGACGGGCACGGAGGAGACTTAAATGCAAAGTATAAGGATTTATGAAATGCCGGCCTGTAAAATGGTTTCATCGGGAACAGGTATGTTCGGAGAGGAAAACTTCAATAAATTTGAAGCATGGTTTTCTTCGCAGAAACGTAGTTTGTTTCCGAAAGATTTCCTGTATTGGGCGGGAGAAGGCTTTGTCTGGCTGTATATGTTTGAAGATGGCATGGTGGTTCCACCGGAATTTGAAATAATAGATTTCCAGGGCGGCCTTTATGCTGTCGCAACCGACATAGATCAAAAAACAGATAAGGAGCTTATGAATGCAGAGCTGAATCAGTTTTTAAGTGAAAACGGGTTTGAACGTGATACAACACGTTCGGAACTGGGAAATGTAATTACGTCACCCCTTGCGCGGGAAATTATGGGATACGAGCAGATGGACTATTATACTCCAATAAAAGCAAAGAAATGATTGTAGATTCTCATATACAGGGCTGTAAAGCAGACGAGTAATCAGTCATTATGCGGAGATATACAGTAGATTTAGATTGCAAATGGATGCAATAGAACCATTTTTACGAGAAGAAAATAAAAATAGAAAAGAGGAGAGACGAAGATGGAATATATTTATGAAATGCCTGAGGAAATGTTAGTGGAAAATGAGCAGCACGGCGAGGTCAGAAGATTTGAGTATGACACGGAGACTTACGATAAGGATAACAGCCGTCCCATGCACAAAGGCGCCTGGGTATACCTGCCCTATGGCTACAGCGAGGCACAGAAGTACAATGTTCTGTATCTTCTGCACGGCGGCGGTGTAAATGAGGACTGGTGGTTTAAGACCTTTCCGGATACGGTGACCATACTGGACAATATGATTGCAAAGAAAGTCTGTGAGCCCTGTATCATTGTGACACCTACTTATTATCGGGGAGACGAATCAGACAAAGGTACGGATATCACGGAGCAGTTTCAGTATGAACTGCGCAAAGACCTGATTCCTGCTGTGGAAAGCACCTTTTCCACCTGGACGAATGGCGATGTGTCGGAAGAGAATCTGATTAAGACCAGGAATCACAGGGCGTTTGCAGGCCTTTCCCTGGGCTCTATGACCACTTATCGGGCGGCTTTCTACACCAATTTTGAGCTGTTTGCCTGGTTCGGACCCTTTTCCGGCTGCTGCGGCCCTCAGGGCGAGCGTGATCCGGAGGTGGAGCGCATCCGCAGAACCCTGGCAGAGGAGGAGAAGAAGGGCTATAAGCTGGGATATCTGTTCTGCTGCAACGGGGACAAGGACATTGCTTATGAAGAGCACAAGGAGATTATGGATAAGGTGGTGCTGGATTGCCCTCAGTTGGTCCGCGGAGAGAATTACGACTTCTATACCATTCCCGGCGGCGTTCATGACATGAAGGCATGGCAGCTTCATCTTTACCATGCGCTGCAGATTTTCTTCAATAATGGAGTTAACTGAAAGTGAATTTCCAGGTATTATAAGAGTTGAAACAGTTTAACAGTTCAATGTCCTGTCTGAACTGTTATAAAGCAATACATTTGTAGCTGAAAAAGGAACATATAGTAATGAATGGAAGAGTGCCTGCCGCAATAAAAGTCAAAAAAGTTTGTTGCGGCAGCTTCTTATGCACAGGTTCGTACATGGAAGTTTGCTATTGCGGCAGAGTGTGGGCCGTGCGGCGAGCAGGGAGAAGATTTTCCCTGCCCAATTTGCAGGAAATTCCATTATAATATTCCACAAAAGGAGAAATCAGATATGGTCGTCTATCAGAGAGAAAAAGCAAAGCTTCTGGTTTATACGAGAAAGGTATCCCACAGAGATTACCCGGATGGTCTGGCCCGCAGCGTGCACCTGGCCATAAGCAGGGACGGGGAGCATTGGCAGGCAATGCACGGCAATTATGGAATTCTGTTCGCGGAGGCAGAGCTTTCCGGGGAAGATACGATTGTGCCAAAATGTGTGGCAAATCCCAGAGTGTTCCGCCTGCCGGAGGGGGAGTATGACATCCAGGCGGACCGGGTAAACGAAGGAGAGTACGGCATCCAGACGGATCAGGTAAACGAGGGAGGGTACAGTATCCTGACGGACAGGGTAGACGAAGGAGAGTACGGCATCCAGGCAGATCAGGTAAACGAGGGAGGGTACGGTATCCTGGCAGATCGGGTAAATGAGGACGGGAGTCCGGAGTCCAACTGCGGAAGGGCCTTGTTCTGGAAAACACGGGATTTCAGGACCTTTGAAAAAGGCGTACTGTTGGAGAAAAGAGGCCCTGAATGGGAGAGGCTGCAGGAGACCGTGACGGTGCAGTGCATTGTGGAGGGTGAGTCTGTAGAGGGCTCATCCATGGAAATAGAGCCGTCAATGTGCGACCGGATCGTACAGCGCTGGTCGCAGATTCATCACGTGGAGACCAGAGTGCCGGCCACAGTGTGTGCTTCCGGGCAGGAGGATGTGCGTGTCGTGAAAGCGGAAGCGGTCTATTCCGACGGTTCTGTGGCATTGAAGCGGGTAACGTGGAATATGGAGGAAGTAGATTTCTGCAAACCCGGCACCTATAGGGTGACAGGAACGGTCTGCAGCAGACATTTTCCTTTTCCGCTGGCAAAGGGGTATGGGGACCCTGTGATTTTTCCCTGGGAAGGGAAATGGTATTTCCTGGGCACAAGCGACAACCGGCATGATATCGGCATCTATGTGCGGGAGGCGGAGAGCGTGGAGGCACTTTTTGCGGAAGACACACAGGAGCATCTGATTCTGGATGTGGATGAGGAAAAAGACTTTATACAGACCTTCTGGGCGCCGGAATTCCATATCATCGGCGGAAGGCTGTACATTCTGTTCGCAGTGGGCGGAAAGGTATGGGGGCCTCAGTGTTGGCTGATGCGTCTGAAAGAGGGTGGGCGGATTGTGGCCGCGGAAAGCTGGGAGGAGCCGATTCAGGTGGTGCGCAGGGATGGAAGCCCTTTGGGGGCGGACGGGATTACCCTGGATATGACCTACCTGAAGGCAGGCGGGCGTTCCTACATGGTCTGGTCCTACCGCAGGCATATCGGAACGCCGAAGGACACCGGGTCAATGCTTTATATCGCGGAGGCAAAAGAAGAAGAACCCTGGCGGCTTGCCGGGGAGCCGGTACTGCTTTCCCGTCCCCTTTTCGGCTGGGAAAATGTCAGCGGAACCATCAACAACGAGGGCCCTCACGGCTTTGTAAAGGACGGAAAGGTATATCTGACTTATTCGGGAGGAGCGGCCAACAGCTATACCTATGCGCTGGGACTTCTGACGGCAAAGGAAGGGGCTGACCTGACCGATCCGGGCGTATGGGAAAAAAGTGCCGCTCCCGTGCTTTCCTTTTATTCTGTAAAAGGAGAATATGGGCCGGGGCACAATTCCTTTTTCGTGGACAACGATGGCAGTCTGATGATTGCCTATCATGGGGAGACGTCTCTGGAATCAAGGCTGCGCTGCGACGGTATCCGTCGGGTGCATTTTGATATGGAAGGAGAGCCGGTCTTCGACCTGTCGGCGGAGAGAGACCTGAATCCTGAGCTGCGGGAGGTTTCCATGCAGGTGATTGTAGGGTAGTAACGTGGGGTGAAAGTTACTGTTTACAGGTGGTTCCGCAAAGGTGTTTTTATGCGTTTTCTGCATAAGAAACCCAAAGCAACCGAAGCGGTTGCTTGACAGCTTGCGCCA
>JAAWLQ010000308.1 GCA_022797995.1 Lachnospiraceae bacterium | reverse complement strand
CATGAGACGGCTTATTACGCGGAATACCACAACGAGGGCCCGGGTGCAGAGGGGGAGAGAGTTCCCTGGGCACATATACTGACGGACGAAGAGGCGAAGGAATATACAAAGGAGAAGGTTTTGGCGGGGCTGAAGGTACTGTGACGTCAGAAGGAATGCAACAATTCAGCCGCATGTACTGTGACGCCAGAAGGGAAACGACGGTTCGTTCCGGGGCATGTGACATTCGGGAGAAGCGTCGGTTTGTCCTGGGACATGTGACATTCGGGGGAAGAGGAGGTTTATCCTGGAGTATATGACATCCGATGGAAGCGGCAGGTTAACCCAGGAGCGTGACGCTAT
The DNA here is from genome assembly GCA_022797995.1 of Lachnospiraceae bacterium. Taxonomy (GTDB): domain Bacteria; phylum Bacillota; class Clostridia; order Lachnospirales; family Lachnospiraceae; genus Acetatifactor. Next base: position 5,055 of record JAAWLQ010000308.1, on the reverse strand, counting down.
GGGAGAAAAGGAGAAGATGTAATAATGAAGAAAATCATATGGGTGGGGGATTCCACAGTAGCCTTCAACCAGGCAGGTACTTATCCCCAGACAGGGATCGGACAGGAGTTTGACCGGTATTGTAAGAGGGAGTATCTTGTGCTGGATTATGCGAAGAACGGCAGGAGCTCCAAAAGCTTTTACAACGAAGGACTGTTTGCGCCTGCCCGGGAAATCATGGAGGAAGGGGACTTTCTCTTTATTCAGTTCGGACATAACGATGAGAAGCCGGATGAAGAGAGGCGGACAGAACCATACACTACATTTCAGGAACATCTGATGATATATGTGAATGCGGCCAGGGAGAAGGGAGCGTATCCGGTTCTGATCACGCCGCTGTCCCGGAGGCTGTTCCAGGAGGACGGTACCATTCAGAACAGCCACGGGGAATACCCCGGCGCAGTGATTGCGCTGGGCGGCAGGGAAAATGTTCCCGTGGTGGACCTGACGGAGAAGAGTCGGGTGCTGTATGAGAGCACCGGGGAGGCGGCCAGCAGGAAATGGTTCATGTATTTCCCTGCCGGGACCTATGAGAATTACCGGGAGGACATGAAGGATAATACACATCTTCATTACGAGGGTGCGGTGAGAATGGGCGCTCTGGTGGCGGAGGGACTTCGGGAGCTGGGCGGAATCTATGAGGAGATTCTGGCATGAAGTCCCGCAGATATATCGATATGACGAGCGAAGCGAACCCGGAACCCCTGCCATTGGGGTTTCGGGTCTCTGTCCGGGACTCGCGGATATAGTAGAATATATAATTTGTCCAAAGTATTTTTATAAAACTATGGAAATTTAGGTACAAAACAGTTATAATCTAACTATACATATCACATTTTAGGAGGGTTAAGACATGAACAATTTACCACAGGTAAAAATCGGCATCGTGGCGGTAAGCCGTGACTGCTTCCCCGAGAGCCTGTCCGTGAACAGAAGGAAAGCTCTTGTGGAGGCTTACACAGCAAAATATGGCACGGAAGCCATCTATGAATGCCCCGTATGTATCGTGGAAAGCGAAATTCACATGGTACAGGCCCTGGAAGACATCAGAGCGAACGGCTGTAACGCACTTTGCGTATACCTTGGGAACTTTGGTCCGGAAATTTCCGAGACTCTTCTGGCAAAGCATTTCGACGGTCCGGCGATGTTCATCGCTGCTGCCGAGGAGACCCAGAACGACCTGGTAGGCGGACGCGGAGACGCTTACTGCGGTATGCTGAATGCAAGCTATAATCTGAAGCTGCGCAATGTGAAAGCTTATATCCCCGAGAATCCCGTGGGCACTGCCGCCCAGTGTGCGGACATGATTCATGAGTTCGTTCCCATTGCCAGAGCAATCGTTGGACTGAGCGACTTAAAGATCATTTCCTTCGGTCCCAGACCGCTGAACTTCCTGGCCTGCAACGCACCTATCAAGCAGCTGTACAATCTGGGCGTGGAGATCGAGGAGAACTCCGAGCTTGATCTGTTCGAGGCCTTCAAGAAGCATGAGGGAGACGAGAGAATCCCTGCAAAGGTAAAAGAGATGGAAGAGGAGCTGGGCGTCGGCAACAAGAAGCCCGAGGTTCTGCCTAAGCTGGCTCAGTATGAGCTGACCCTTCTGGACTGGATTGAGGCTCATAAGGGATACCGCAAGTATGTGGCAATCGCCGGAAAATGCTGGCCTGCATTCCAGACCCAGTTCGGCTTCGTTCCCTGCTATGTGAACAGCCGTCTCACCGGTATGGGAATCCCCGTATCCTGTGAAGTGGATATCTATGGCTGTCTGAGCGAGTTCATCGGCACCTGCGTCAGCGAGGACATTGTCACTCTGCTGGATATCAACAACACCGTGCCCGATGACATGTATGAAGAGTCTATCAACAATAAGTACTCTTATACCCACAATGAGACCTTCATGGGCTTCCACTGCGGCAATACCAACACGAAGAAGCTTTCTTCCTGCAGCATGAAGTATCAGATGATCATGGCCAGGACACTTCCCGAGGAAGTGACCCAGGGTACTCTGGAAGGAGATATCATCCCCGGCGACATCACCTTCTATCGTCTGCAGTCCACAGCTGACAACAAGCTGCGCGCTTACATCGCACAGGGCGAGGTACTTCCGGTTGCAACCAGATCCTTCGGCGGCATCGGCGTGTTCGCCATTCCGGAGATGGGACGTTTCTACCGTCATGTATTGATTGAGAAGAACTATCCTCATCACGGCGCGGTGGCCTTCGGTCATTTCGGAAAGGCTCTGTATGAAGTGTTCAAATACATCGGCGTACCCGTGGAAGATCTGAACTACAATCAGCCGAAGGGTGTGCTCTATCCGACGGAGAATCCTTTTGCTTAATGAATCAGGAACCGTTCAGAAATACCTGTTCAAGAGTAATTTCTGGGTTCGGCTAATTGCGAATTAAGACGGATTGCAAAACAGGAGCTGTCAGGATGCAGGACATGCATTCTGGCAGCTTTTGAATATGCAGGGGCGGTAGTTGCTGCATGATAGGACCTGTTATCGACAGCGGAATGGCGAAAGGATGACTATTCGCTGCCGAGAAGAAAGCAAATAAATGTGTAACAGTCACTGAAACGCAGCAGTATGCCTGGAGGTGACAGCCGGCAGAAATCGGTCATGAAAGGAGCCAGGATGGGAGTTTATGTAAATCCGGGAAATAAGGCTTTCACAAGAGCTTTGAATTCTGAAATCTATATAGATAAGACGGACCTGATTGACGTGGTGAACAGCAGAATCGATACCATGAATTGTTACATGTGTGTCAGCCGTTCCCGCCGTTTCGGAAAATCCATGGCGGCAGATATGCTGACAGCATATTACAGCAGGGGCTGTGATTCGGCGGCATTATTTGCGGAACGAAAAGTGAAAAAGGGAGAAGATTTTCAGAAGCATTTGAACCGTCACCATGTGATTCGGCTGGATATCCAGAAATTTCTCGAGACAAAGAACGATCTCGAAAGCTTTATCGCTGAGATAGAGCAAAGGGTGACAGAAGAGCTGCGGAAGGAATTTCCTGAATGTGCTGACATTGATCCGGAAGAAAGGCTCAAAACAGTGCTGGAACGGATATTTGATCAGACCGGGAACGGATTTATTTTTATCATTGATGAGTGGGATTGCGTATTCCGGCTGGCAAAAGAGCAGACGGAGGTACAGAAGTCCTACCTGGATTTCCTCCGGGGACTATTCAAAGGGCAGGATTACGTGGAACTGGCATATATGACAGGGATTCTTCCGATCAAGAAGTATGGCGAACATTTTGCGCTTAACATTTTTGACGAATATTCCATGACGGATCCGGCTGAGCTGGCAGGATTCTTTGGATTTACGGAAGAAGAGGTCAGGGAACTATGTGTTCACAGGAAACTGGACTTTACCGAGATCAGAAAATGGTATGACGGATATCTGCTGAACGGAATGCACATTTATAATCCCAAATCAGTAGTGGATGCAGTACGGCGGGGAAAAATCAAAAGTTACTGGACCGGGACGGAAACCTATGAGGCGCTGAAAGTCTATATTGATATGAATTTTGACGGAATGAAGGAAGCGGTCATCGAAATGCTGAGCGGTATGCATTGTAAGATGGATCCGTCTACTTCCCAGAATGACATGACTACTTTCAGGAACCGGGACGATGTTTTAACGCTTCTGGTTCATCTGGGATATCTGGCCTATGACGAGGCAGAAGGAGAAGCCTTTATTCCCAACCAGGAAATCGCTCAGGAATATATACGGGCGGTAAAGGTCGGCGGCTGGGAAGGACTTATGGAAGCTTTGAATCGCACAGAGTCTCTTTTGAAGAGTACCTGGTCGTTGGATGCAAAAGCGGTGGCGGAAGAGATGGATGTAATCCACAGTGAGACAGCTTCCCTGTTAAAGTATAATGACGAGAATTCTCTGACCTGTACGGTTCTGATGGCTTATTATGGTGCGAAAGCTTATTACATGAATCCCATAATGGAACTGCCGTCGGGAAAAGGGCTGGCTGATGTGGTCTATCTGCCCCGGCGGAATGTCGATAAGCCAGCTTTGGTGGTGGAGCTGAAATGGAATAAATCTGCCGAGGGAGCATTGAAACAAATCAAAGAAAGACAGTATGCAGACTGGATTCAGAATTATACAGGTGAAATCCTTCTGGTGGGAATTAACTATGATGCAGGAAGTAAAGTTCATGAATGTATTATTGAAACATATGAAAAAAGCTGATTTTCCCGGAATAAGGTCAGGAATCGTTCAGAAATAAATCTTTAAAATTTATTTCCAATTCCGGCTGTATATTAAGAAAAGAATGATAATGCAGGCTTTGGCTGAATTGTCGAAGAAGAACAAAAGGAAACATGGCGTAAGAAAGGAGCAATAAAAATCATGGCCAAATTATATGTAAATCCCAAAGTAAAAAAGGGACATCTCAATCCGGAGCTGCAGGGACATTTCTCCGAGCATCTGGGGAGATGTATCTATGAGGGCATCTATGTGGGAGAAAATTCGGACATCCCCAATGTGAACGGCATGCGCACGGATGTGGTGGAGGCGTTGAAGGAGATTCATGTGCCTGTGCTGCGCTGGCCGGGCGGCTGCTTTGCCGACGAGTATCACTGGAAGGACGGCATCGGCCCCAAAGAAGGCCGCAAGAAAATGATCAACACCCACTGGGGCGGCGTGGTGGAGGACAACAGCTTCGGAACCCACGAGTTCATGGAGCTGTGCAGACAGGTGGGCTGCAAGACTTACATTAACGGCAACGTGGGCAGTGGTACAGTGCAGGAGATGAGCGAGTGGGTGGAATACATGACCTTTGAAGGGGTCTCTCCCATGGCGGACCTGCGCAAGGCCAACGGACATGAGGAAGCCTGGACCGTGGATTATTTCGGGGTTGGAAATGAGAACTGGGGCTGCGGCGGCAATATGCGTCCGGAATACTATGGAGATCTGTACCGCAGATACCAGACCTACATCCGGAATTACGACAGAGAGAAGCCTATCTACAAGATTGCCTGCGGCGCCAACGC
>JAAWLQ010000307.1 GCA_022797995.1 Lachnospiraceae bacterium | reverse complement strand
TGTCGCAGCCCCATGGCCGAGTTCATCATGAAAGACCTGGTGGTGAAAGCCGGCCTCGCCCACCAGTTCCACATAGCCTCCGCCGCCACAAGCACGGAGGAAATCTGGAACGGTATCGGTAACCCGGTCTACCCGCCCGCCAGGCAGAAGCTGGCAGAGCATAATATCAGCTGCGAAGGAAAACGCGCGACTCAGCTGCAGCGTTCCGATTACGCCAAATATGACTACCTCATCGGCATGGACAGTGCCAACATCCGCAATATGCATCGGATGCTGGGAGGAGATCCGGAAGGCAAGATAGCAAAACTCTTATCCTTTGCTGGTTCCGAAAGGGACATTTCCGACCCCTGGTACACCGGTGACTTTGAAGCGACCTACCGGGATGTGACGAAAGGGTGCCAGGCGCTGCTGAATCAACTGTTCTGATGCCCTTTTTCTGCTTTGAGTTCCCAGGGCAGCAGGTAAGTATTTCATAAGTAAATATTGAAACCGGAAGATGTACGGGAGGTGATTGAAATGATTGAGAACCATATCCGCAGCATTTTTTCAGAACATCCGGATGTACTTTACGGGTTTACGGATATTGGGTACAGCGCCATAGCAACACCAACCCAAAAGAAAGTCAATTCAGCGGCACAGGCTCAGCCAGCACTTCCCTGGCCACATACAGGCTCATATCCGGCCGGGTGGCCAGCGCCCATTTTACCAGTCTGATCTGCAACTGCTGGATTTCCAGACAGGTGATACTGTATGGGTGGACACAGCTTCCACTGTTATAATAGCAGGAATCCTCCGCAGAAAGAGTGGGGCGGTGGGTATGTCCTGTGATCAGAATATGATTTTCCTGTTTGGCCCAACGGTGCAGCCGTTGCTCGATTTTCTGCTTTTTCGTATAATTTTTTGCGGCGCTTGTGGGGTCCAGGACGCCGTAATGTTCCAGAGGTTTCCACAGATACCGGACCAGAAAGCGGGAGAAGCGCCAGAGAGTGGAATTCAGGAAATCCGCCTGATGTCCGTGAGTGAGGTAGACATCTCTCGTGTCGGGAGCGGATACGTTTTCCAGAATGATTCCCGGATAAAAGCGGATATCCGGCAGAAGCGGACGACATTCCAGGTGGGGATTATTTCCGCAGCAGCAGGGGTAGGCGTTGCAGTGCTTTACCGTATAGCGAAGACTCTTTTTCATCATATCATGATTTCCGTAAATCATGTGGAGACGGCCCTGTGCATGGAAGCAGGAAAGCAGATAAAATACATCTCCGTGGGCTTCTATAATCTGCTTCATACTGCGGTTTTCCCACAGCTCGTCCCCGTCCCCCAGTTCGATATAGGTATATCCCATTTTATAATAATATTGCAGAGCAGCATAATACAGATTCTGATTTTTGAGGAAATTGTCGTTGGAAGTGCCGGTCCCTCTATGACAGTCACTGATCAGGACGTATTTCGTGTGACGGCTCAGAGGGAGCCTGGGCACATTCTCAAAAGACTCTGACAAACGGGAATAATAGCTCATGAATTCTTCCTTCTCTGGCGGGAGCCTGGAAAATCTGTATTGATATACTATGCTCAAAAAACCAAAAGGTGACAGATGGAGGCTGAGCTTCGTCGCTTTTTTCCATCAGAAAAGATATCAGACACTTCGACACACAAGAATATCCCCCCTAATATAATATAACTATGATTACAGGGTTCGCGAAGCGGTTCCTGTAATATAACTATGATTACAGGGTTCGCGAAGCGGTTCCCTGAACAGAATAAAAAAGTAGACAGGGGGAAACAGAATATGGAAACAAACAGAAAACCGATTATCAGCAGCTGCAATATGGCCGGGCTGCGGCCTGCCATGCTGGAACTGCCCTACCCGCCTATACAGGTAAGGTGCAGGAATCAGGATTACGCCGATTTACTGAGCTTTGATTACTGCGGATCCGTGTCGGAGCTTTCCGCAATCACGCAGTATATTAACAATGAGAACAGGCTGTGTCAGGAGAACTGCCGCCTGGCGAAGACGCTTTTGGAAATTGCCGTTGCGGAAATGATGCATTTACAGAAGCTGGGGGAATTGATACAGCTGCTGGGCGGAGAGGTGGATTTTAATGCAAAACGGCCTGACGGGAAACAAACCATGTGGACGCCGTCCTGTCTGACACTGTCTCAGAATGCGAAGAAAATGCTGTGTGCGGATATAGAGGCTGAAAAGGAGGCGATTGCACAGTACAGAGCACATATCAGCAGAATAGGGGATGAGTATGTGAATGCTGTGCTGAGAAGAATTATCAAGGATGAGGAGTACCATATTATATTGTTGCAGGGTCTGTTGGAGGAACTGTGACAGAAGAATTTAACCACATCACAGGAAACGCCTTGTGAAACCTGTATCAAAGGTACCAATATGGGAACTGACAGTCTCCGGAATCGAAAGGCGATACAATATGGACATACTTTGCCTCCCGCAAGCATAGAATTGCAATGCAAACAAGCTTCGGGAGGTTTTGTGTGTTTGATCAATACAGTATTGCGGAGACCGCAGAAGAATTAAAGAGTGACAGAGATCTGGGACTCAGGGGAAAAGAAGCAGGAGAGAGGCTGAGCAGAGACGGCAGAAATGAGATGAAAGAGCCGCGGAAGAAGACGCCGGTGGAATCCTTTCTGGAGCAGCTCAATGATCCGCTGATTTATGTGCTGATTGTGGCGGCGATGGTTTCGGTGCTGCTCAGGGAAATCAGTGATGCCGCCATTATCGGGGTAGTGGTAGTATTGAATGCAGTGGTGGGGATGATCCAGGAGGGAAAGGCCAGAAAGGCACTGGAATCCCTGAAAAAGCTTACCAGTCCGCAGGCGTGTGTGATCAGAGAAGGCAGACGTATGGAAATTCCGGCGGCGGAACTGGTAAAGGGAGATCTGGTCTGTCTGGAAGCGGGATGTCAGGTGCCTGCGGATCTGCGGTTGACGGAATCCTCCAATCTGAAGATAGAGGAGTCCGCATTGACAGGAGAATCCCTCCCAATGGAAAAGGATGCCGGGTTTATCAGCACAAAAGGCAGTCATCTGCCGTTGGGGGACCGGCGGAATATGGCTTATATGTCCACTATCGTCACTTACGGCAGGGGGCAGGGCCTTGTGACAGCCGTCGGTATGAATACGGAACTGGGTCAGATTGCCTCCATGATTACGGAAGCCAAAGAGGAAATGACGCCTCTGCAGAAAAGGCTGGGTGAGCTGGGAAAGGTGCTGAGCCTCCTGAGTCTGCTGCTCTGTGCGGCCCTGTTTGTGATTGCGGTACTTCAGCATCGCAATGTGCCGGAAATGCTGATTACGGCTATTTCTCTGGCAGTGGCTGCGGTGCCGGAGGGACTTCCGGCTGTGGTGACCATCTGCCTGGCGCTGAGCGTTACCCGGATGGTGCGGGTCAATACTATCGTGCGGCGGCTGCCTTCCGTGGAGACACTTGGAGCGGTGAGCGTGGTCTGCTCCGACAAGACAGGCACCCTGACCCAGAATCGTATGACAGTGGAAAAATGCTGGTTCGACGGCTGTATTCGGGAAATGGAAGAGTACGATTTCTTTCAGTGTCCGGATTTTATCTATGGAATGACACTCTGCAACGATGCCTCTGCGGAGGGTGGCAGCAGGACCGGAGATCCCACCGAGCTTGCTCTGCTGGATGCGGCCGAACTGCTGGGAATTCGAAAGAGTGAGCTGGAGCGGCAGATGCCCAGGGTGGATGAGCTGTCCTTTGACTCTGAACGGAAAATGATGACTACGCTGCACAGACAGAATACTGTGCTGTCATCCCGGCCGTCGGAAGGCCGCCGGGGACAGACGTTTCGGAGTATTCCCCGGGAAGACAAGGGGATGGGGGAACTGAGAGCCGCCGAATCAAGGGTCGGTCGGGAGAAAACCATTGCCTACACAAAAGGAGCTCCCGATGAGGTGTTAAAGCGATGCACTCATATTTTTACGAAGCAGGGAGAGGTAAGGCTGACGGAGCTTCATCGCAGGGAATTGAAGGCAGCGCTGAGCGAAATGTCAAAAGAGGCGCTTCGCACGCTGGCCATAGCTGTCAGGAAGGGGACATCCCGGGCGCAGGAGGAGAATCTGACTTTCCTGGGCATGGTGGGAATGCGGGATCCGGCCAGACCGGAGGCGGCAGCGGCGGTGGCGGACTTCCGGGAAGCAGGTGTGAAGACAGTCATGATTACCGGCGACCATGTGGACACGGCTTTTGCCATAGGACGGCAGCTGGGGATAGTGGAGAATCAAAGGCAATGTATGACGGGAGAGGAGCTGAGCCGCCTGTCCGACGAGGAGTTTGCGGCCAGGATAGAGGAGCTCCGGGTCTTTGCCAGGGTGTCGCCGGCTCAGAAGGTACGTATCGTGGACGGATTTAAGCGGAGAGGAGAGATTGTGGCAATGACCGGAGACGGAGTGAATGACGCGCCGTCTCTGAAGAAAGCGGATATCGGCATCGCGATGGGGAAAACGGGCACGGATGTGGCCAGACAGGCCTCGGATATGATTCTGACCGACGACAATTTTGCCACAATCCGACGCGCCATCGAGGAGGGCAGAGGCGTCTATGAGAATATCAGAAAATCGGTGATATTTTTACTGTCATCTAATCTGGGAGAGATTATTACCATGTTTCTGGCGGTGATATGCGGCATGGCCGCGCCGTTAAAATCCAGTCATATTCTGTGGATTAATCTGATTACGGATTCGCTGCCGGCACTGGCTCTGGGAGTGGACAGAAATGACGGAAGGAGCCTGATGAAGCAACCGCCGAGAAAGGCGAAGGAGAGTCTTTTTGCCAGAGGCGGGCTTGTCTGTACCTGTTTTTACGGGGCTCTGATTGCGGCTGTGAGCCTGACCGCCTTTCTGATGTTGCCCTGTGCGCTTCTCCGGGTGAACGGACTGGCGGTGACTCCCCAAAGTCTGGCGGAAGTTTTGAAGAATACGTCTGTGTTGGCCAAAGCACAGACATATGCCTTTACCGTACTGGGAATGTCGCAGCTGTTTCATGCGGTAGGGATGAGAGATACGCAGAAATCCGTTTTCCGGATGAACCACCTGGCAAATAAGCTGATGATTGTGGCCTGTGTGACCGGCTTCCTGTTGCAGTTTGCGGTGACGGAGATTCCTTTTCTGATTCGGGCATTCGGCACATTTCCGCTGTCCGGCAGGGAGTGGATGCGCCTGAGCATTCTGGCCGCGGCGCCGCTTTTTGCCCATGAGATTCTGGTTCTGTGCTCCATAATGAAAAAAACGCCATAAAAAAGTTTTCCTGAGGGGGAAGATATTTACCCCGGCGGAAGGGAAGAAAATGCCGGCGGCTACGGCGCTTATAACCCATACTTTGAATATGAAGAAGAGGAACAGCTTTATTACCGCTACC
>JAAWLQ010000306.1 GCA_022797995.1 Lachnospiraceae bacterium | reverse complement strand
AGGCAGTGGCCGCCGCCGTGAAGATTCCGGTGGTACTGTATAATATTCCCGCCAGAACCGGGAATGCGCTGTCCCCCGATACGGTCCGGCGGCTGTCGGAGATCGACAATATTGCGGGAGTAAAGGATTCCAGCGGAAATTTTGACAATATGCTGCAGTACACAGAGGTCACCCGGGGAAAGGATTTCGCGGTGCTCTCCGGGAACGATTCCCTGATTCTGTGGAACCTCCTGGCGGGAGGCACGGGAGGGATCGCAGGCTGTGCCAATGTGTACCCGGAGAATATGAAAAATATTTACTGCCGGTTCACGGAAGGTAAGCTGGAGGAAGCGCGAAGCTGTCAGGACAGAATCCGCTCCTTCCGCAACTGTTTCCGTTACGGCAATCCCAACACGGTGGTGAAGACGGCTGTGAGGCTTTTAGGATACCAGGTGGGAAAATGCAGAAAGCCATTCGATTATCTTCCGGAGGAAGGAATCCAGGCAATTTCCCGGGTTCTGGAGGAAAATGAAAGGGCGGGTATGAGATGAGACCGATCATAGGAATTACCATGGGTGATCCGGCGGGAATCGGTCCGGAGATCACAATAAAGGCACTGGCGCACCCGGAGGTCTATGAGCGCTGTCGTCCTCTTGTGGTGGGAGATTTGTCCGTTCTGAAGCAGGCGGCGGAGACAGTGGAAAAGGTTTCGGGGGGAAAGATTCCGGTCCCCGAATTTCGTGAGATATGTGAGCCGGCACAGGGAGAGTATCGGTACGGGACGGTGGATGTCCTGAATGAAAAGCTTGTGGACATGGAGCATCTGGAGATCGGAAAGGTCAGTGCCACGGGGGGCAACGCCGCCTTCGGATATGTGGAGAAGGTGATCAGGCTGGCCATGGAAGGAAAGGTGGACGCCACGGTCACAAACCCTCTGAACAAGGAGGCTCTGAACCTGGCAGGACATCATTTTGCAGGACATACAGAGATTTATGCCCATTTTACGGGCACAAAGCAGTATACCATGATGCTGGTTCATCAGAATCTGCGGGTGGTGCATGTGTCCACTCACGTATCTCTCCGGGAGGCCTGTGACCTGGTAAAAAAAGAACGTGTCCTGGAGGTGATCCGTATTGCGGACCGGGCCTGCAGGGACATGGGGATTGAGGCGCCGAAGATAGGTGTGGCCGGACTGAATCCCCACTGTGGGGAGAACGGACTTTTCGGCAGGGAGGAACTGGATGAAATCGCACCCGCTGTCCGTCAGGCAGTGGAAGAGGGGATCCGGGCGGAGGGCCCTGTTCCGCCTGACACTGTTTTTTCCAAAGCAAGGGGAGGCATGTATGACATCGTGGTGGCCATGTATCATGACCAGGGTCATATTCCGCTGAAAGTGGTGGGCTTTGTGTACAATCAGGAAGCGGGAAAGTGGGATGCGGTGGAGGGAGTCAACATTACGCTGGGGCTTCCCATCATCCGCACCTCCGTGGACCACGGGACGGCCTATGACCAGGCAGGCAGGGGAACGGCCGGCGAGCTGAGTCTTCTGAACGCCATCGACTATGCCGTGCGGTTTGCCGGGCGACGTGGGAGAATATAAGATTGCCTGTCCGTGCCTGCGGGCAGAGGCTGGTGTGAATAAGAAAGATCCCGGGGAGAAACCTGCCGGGCAGAAAATGCGCGGGAAAGACCTGTGACAGCGAGGGCATCCGTCCGGGTCGGCAGATATGGCATCAGGAACCTGTGGTGCAGGAAAAATGTGGGAGAAAGCCCCGGGGCTTTGAGCATGTCTGACCGTGGTGGCATGCAGGGGCAGGTCGAAATAAAGGAGCAGGGAAGAAATGGAAGAGAAGAGTGTAATGAGGACCGTCAGAATCCCTCTGACATGGATGAGGAATACCGTTTGCGAACTGGAACCGGCCCGGATGCTCTGGTACAGCACAGGGAGGCCCTGGAAGCTGGAAGAGCGGGAGTGGAAGGTACTGTCCTGGGACGGGATTTCGGAAACGATGGTTATGATATCGGGACAGATCCGGGCAGAGCTTCGGGTGGTGAAGCCGGAGGAAGTGCCGGAGGGATACGGCTGTCTCAGGCTGAGAGTACGTTTTGAGAACGTTGGAAAGGAGCCTTTAGCCTGCTTTGCCGGGGGGATTTCCCTGCCGGTCTGCGGGAAGCCAAAGCAGAAGGTGACCATTCCACACATGATATACAATGACAACCCTTCCGCGGATCCGGAAAGGGTCGTTCCACACATCGGCGATGAGCCCGGAAAGGGGCTTATCGTGGAAGAGCACAGGCTTCCCATCCCTGCTGTGAACGTGGAGTGGCGGAAGAAGACAGGATATCCTTTTCTGACTTTGCTTTCCCTTCCCCGGGTGGAAACAGGGGAGGATGAGGATTACTGGTCTCTGGGCGCTCTGCGTGAGGAGGATGGGGTCCGTATCACGGCGGCAAGCGGCGTCCTGATGTTCAACGGAATGAAAGATGTGTTCTACGGCGGCAGATGCACACCCCTGTCCTATATGAAGGGGTATCGGACTCTGGCGTCCGGGGAGTCTTTAAAAAAGACCTTTTATATAGCCTGGGGAGTGGGAAAAAAGGAAGGAAGAGGGTACCGTAATCTCACGGACCTGGGCTACCGGGTTCTGAAGCCCAGGCAGGAGCCTCTCCATTCCTGTGAGGAAATGATCGAATATAAGCGCAGGGTATTGGACAGCAGGTATATGGAAAATGAAAAATATGCGGGATATCTGACCTTCGGCTCGGCCAATTCTTTCGGAAATATATCGGGCAGGCCGGAATATTTCCTGTATGGCTGGACCGGGCAGGCTATAAAGTTAGCCTGGTGCGACTGTATGCTGGGGCTTGAGACGGGAGAGAAGCTCCGCCTGAAGCGTGGAATGCAGGTGACGGACTTCTTCCTGAGAAATGGGGAAAGCGGCGCCATTTCCGGGCTGATGCGTGGATATTACATGATTGATACCGGAGAGTTCAGGGGCGCCTGGAATGATAAGGCCGCACCATTGTCTTCGAGGATACAGGGGGAGAGCATTGCCGACTGTCTGGAGGTCATGCTGTTGCTTCGATCCCATGGAATTGATATCCCGGCGAAGTGGGAAGATACAGTGCGGAGAGCCTGTGCCTTTCTGATGGAAGAGGAGAGCCGGACAGATAAGGGGCTGTATCCTCTGACCTGGACACTGGACGGGAAGCCGGAAAGCCATGAGATCAATGCGGGCGGAATGCCCTGTGTGCTGGCTCTTGCGGCGGCGGCGGAGTATTTCGGAGAGGAGGCGTATCTTGCCTTCGCCTGTGCGGAATACGAGAAATATGCAGCCTGTCATATGGATACATTTGAGATCCCGTTTGCTCATGCCACAATGGACGCCCGGTGCGAGGATAAGGAGGCCGGGCTGTACTTTTTCGTCACAGCCGCGAAGCTGTATGAACTGACTGGAAGGGAGAGCTTCCGGGAATGGGGAAAGCTTACGGCGGACTGGATACTGACCTTTGTGTACCATTGGAATACGGGATTCCGGCCTGGGACACCCTGTGCGGAGAAGGCTTTCCGCTCCACAGGATGGCCGGGAGTGAGCGTCCAGAATCATCATTTGGATGTGTTTTTCCCCACCTATGAGCTGTACCGGTTCGGGAAGCTGGCAGGGGACGGGAGACTGACACAGATGGCCCGGGTTATCAGCGGCGCCATGACGCAGGGGATTGCCACCCGGGAGGGAGAATGGGGTTATACGATAATCGGGGAACAGGGGGAGCAGTATTACCAGACGAACTATTTTCAGGTGCGTTATCCCTCTATTTTGAAGTATTTGGAGCACTATAGAGGAGGCATGCAGGTGTGGAATCCCTCCTGGATTACGGCGCAGGTATTGAGCAGTGTCCTGAAATTCCGGTATTGGGAGTCTTTTGAATGAGAGCCTTCTTCGTAAGCGGGAATGAAGGAAATGTTTTGGATATCTTACAGATCAGGACCCTTTGGTGAGAGGGAATATGAGACAGGAGGCGCAGGATGGTAAAGATCAGAGAATTTGAGGAGTATTACAATGAGGAAAGAGGCTGGACGGGAGCCTTTGAGCAGGCAGTGGCACATTTGGAGCGGGAAGGGGGAGGAACCCTCAGGGTGACACCGGGAAAGTATGAAACTTATTCTATTGAGCTGAAGAGTAACATTACGCTCCATCTGGAAGCCGGAGCAGAACTCCTTTTTAAACAGGACTGCCGGGGATATCAGGTGATCGGTACGGAATATGAGGGAAAGAGAACCGATTTATACATGCCCTGTATTTATGCAAAGAATGCGGAAAACGTCACATTATGTGGGCAGGGAGTCCTGAATGGCCAGGGAGAATACTGGTGGAAAAATCAGGGGAAGCTGCCTGCAGGGCGGCCTTACCTTGTGTGCTTTGAGCGATGCAGCAGGGTAAAGGTACTTGATGTAAAGCTGACCCAGTCACCTGTGTGGACCCTGCATCCGCTCTACTGTGACGATGTGGAGATCAGGGGCGTCACCATACGCAATCCCCGGAATTCTCCCAACACGGACGGTATCAATCCCGACGGCTGTAGCAATGTGCGCATTGCGGACTGTCTTGTGGACGTGGGTGACGACTGTATTACCCTGAAATCCGGAACGGAGGAGACCCCGGACAGGCGGCCCTGTGAGAATATCACAATCACAAACTGCAATATGATCCACGGCCACGGAGGCGTGGTGATCGGCAGCGAGATGAGCGGGGGTGTTCGCAATGTGGTTATTACGAACTGTGTGTTTCAGGATACGGACAGAGGAATCCGGGTGAAGACCAGGCGGGGCAGAGGCGGTTCAATGGAAAGTATCCTGATTTCCAATGTAATTATGGACAGGGTGCTGTGCCCCTTTGTGTTCAACATGTTTTACCGCTGCGGCATGAACGGAGGAAGCTACAAGGACAAATTCGCTCACGAGGTCACAGAAGGGACGCCGGTGATCCGCAATATTCAGATACAGAACTGTATGGTGACAAACGCGCGTTCGGCGGCGGGATTTTTCTATGGATTGCCGGAGATGCCTGTGGAAAATATCAGCATGACAGACTGCAGTATCAGCATGTGCCGCGGCGCGGAGCCCGGGTACCCGGGAATGATGGAGGATCTGGAGCCCATGAGCGGAGAAAGGATTTACATGCGTAATGCGCGCAATGTGCGGTTCCGGAACGTGAGCGTACAGGGCTATAAAGGCGAAGAAGAAGGAAAAAAGCCCTGGGATGTGGGCACGTCCTGTGAGAATGTGGATACCGGAGAACAAATTTAAAAAACCATCCACCGGATTGACGACCGACTGACAGCCCCCTGAGCGATAATCATAAGAATCTATTTGCTCTGATTACAGCGGATATGATATAATCTTCCTGTTACCGCCCCAATACTGGTGACAGGAAGG
>JAAWLQ010000305.1 GCA_022797995.1 Lachnospiraceae bacterium | reverse complement strand
GGGCACGGATGAATTCGGTTTTGGACATGACGAATTAAAGTGGATCTTTGAACATCAGATGGTGCGGGGGATCAATCTGCTGTGCCAGCATCTGGAGGGATACTCCAATCGGGGCCTGAGAAAGCGGGATTATCCTCCGGCCATGTATATTCAGCAGCCCTGGTGGAAGGACAGCAAAGCCTTCCATGATGCAATGAGCCGGACGGGCATGCTGCTGGCCCAGGGGGACGATGGCGTGGAGGTGCTTGTAATACATCCCCAGACCACGGCGTGGGCCCTGTGCAACAAGGACAGCCTGGACAGAATCAATAAGACAGCAAAAGAGGGCAGTCCTGACCGTATAGAGGAACTGAACGAGGAGCTTCTTGACCTGGTGGAAACACTGGAGCGAAAGCATGTAAACTTTCACCTCGGCGATGAGATTCTGATAGAGCGCCACGGCAGGGTGAAAGGGAATCGGTTTGTGATAGGGGAGAAGAGCTATTCCACCGTCATCCTGCCCCGGCATGAGATTTTGTTTGAAAATACCAGCCGCCTGCTGAAAGAATTTACCGAAAACGGGGGGAGCATCAAAAATGTGGAGGAAATCCCGGCAAACGATATCATTGATATCCCGGAGATTACTTACTGTGAAAGACACTGCGGAGAGTATGATTTGTATTATTTTGTGAACAGCACCGAGGATACATTTGATGCGCATATAAAAGCAGGGAACAAGACACTGGATCCAGTGACAGGAGACCTCTCCGAATTCGACGGACATCATATGTTCAGAAAATATGAATCGCTGATTGTCATAGATGACCATACGGCCGGAAAGTATGAATCGCTGATTGCGATAGACAACCATAGGGCCGGAAAGGCTGAATCGCTGACTGCGATAGACGACCATAAGGGCCGGAAGTGTGAATCTCTGATTGCGATAGACGATCATAAGGGCAGAAAGGATGAATTTCTGATTGCCATAGATAACCATACGGTAGGAAAGAATGAAACCCAAACTGTGATAGACAACCATAGGGCCGGAAAAGATGAATTCCTGACTGTGATAGACGATTATATGAGCAGAGAGACCATAGTGAGACCGTCGAAGCTCACACCCATAGACCTGGGCGGAGAGTGGAATATTACCTCCGTTTCTGAAAATATCCTGACTATGGACTACTGCGATTATTTCTTTGACGAGGAGCTGATTGAGAAAAACGGCTATATTCTGAACGCCACATACCGCGCCCTGGATTTATGCCAGCCAGTGAAAATCAGATGTGAGTATAAGGTTCGGATAAACTACATCCCCCGAGTCCTGTATCTTGTCTGCGAAACACCGGAAATTTTCGAGATTCAGGTCAACGGTGAAAAAATAGAGAAAACGGACTGCGGCTATTTCGCAGATAAGGCATTCCGTAAGCTGGATATCACCAGGTATGTAAAATACGGAGAGAATGAGATAACGGTCAGCGTCGATTTCAGACAGTCGGATGCGGTCTATGAGGGAATCCTGAAGAGCAGAATATTCGAATCTGAGAAGAACAAGTTGACTTTTGACATGGAGATAGAGCAGATATACCTCCTGGGAGATTTCTCGGTTGACACCATAGGATCTTATGAGGAACTGGAGAGAGACGCCTGCAGATTCTCGGGAGATTTCGTGATAGAAAAGCCCAGGACTGCCATTTCCCTGGAAAAGATACAGAGACAGGGATTTCCCTTTTTCGCAGGTGAAATCACGGTGAAAAAAACTTTCTCTGCCGGGGATACCAATCTCATGCTTGACTTTGTGAAGACAGGCATAAATTGCATCAAGGCAAAGATAAACGGTAGTGAACTGCCCCAGTTCATGTGGGAGCCCTATACCGTCGATGTGTCCGGGCTGGTGCGGGAAGGTGAGAATGAAATAGAGCTTACGCTGGTGAACAACCTGAGAAATATGCAGGGGCCTCTGCATCTGGCGGAAGGGGAATGCTACAGGGTTGCTCCCGCCTCCTTTTATAAGGAGGATTGCCTGTGGGTGAAGGACATTTCGGCAGACAGGTGGAATGACGATTACTGCTTCGTGAATGTGATGGTTAAGAACAGAGAGGGGTAAACTATATTTTTATGGAGGAAGAAATTCTACAGCTGGTTATGACAAAACAGGAGGGAGATGGGGAGGAACTACGCCGGGATGTGCTGGAAAGGGCTTTCCGATATGTGGATTACCGATTCCACTGGGAGCTGTACTCCAGGGAAGAAAAGGCGGAGAAGGACCGTTATCGCACCTCTGCCCATAATGCGTTCATGGACGCGGTAAATATCTATGTGCGGTATCTGAACAGGATAAACGGCACGCAGTACCAGACGCCTGATGGGGATCGTAAGAGGTTCGGAGACCTGGCCTGCAGGATTGTCTGTGAGATTGGGATCAGGAATCGGTGATTACTTTTTTGCCGGAATATGCTGTATTACAGGCGTTCATCGGAGAGCTTGTTATCACAGTTATGAAACGTCGGACTATAGCTGGATACCGTTTGAGGAGCTTGAAGGGGTGGGGGAGGATATTCGAGCAGTGGTTGGCACTTCTGAAACTATGGAGGAAGAGCGTATAGAGACTATTGCACGGGCGGTGGAGATGCGAATTGGAAAGTTGAAGGTACTTTCTCTTTCATCTTCCTTATAAGAGGTTGTTTTTCTTTTCTAACCTGGCTGTGCCGATATCTTATGAATAAAGGAGTGGAAATGGCAACTTATGTAATTTCAGACATACACGGCTGTTATGACGCCTATAAGGAAATGCTGGAGAAAATTCAATTCTCGGAAAAAGATATGTTGTACGTTCTGGGGGACGTGCTGGACCGGGGACCGCATCCTATCAGGATCATCCAGGATCTGATGCAGCGGCCCAATGTGGTCTGCCTGGCAGGGAATCATGAATATATGGCGTTGGAATGCCTGCAGTTTCTCCTGCAGGAAATTACTGCTGAAAATCTGGACAGACTGGATGCCCATATGATTGAAAAACTGCTGAACTGGCAGCAAAACGGTTCCATCACCACCACGGATGAATTCCATAAGCTGGACCTTGTGGCGAGGAGAGCTGTTATTGACTTTATTTCTGAGTTCGAGCTCTATGAGGAGGTTCATATCGGAGATAATGTGTACCTGTTGGTTCATGCCGGGTTGGGGAATTTTGCGCCGGATAAGGAAATGTGGGAATATGAGCTGGACGAGCTGATATGGGAACGGCCGGACTATGGGACTGCCTATTACTCTGACAAGTATGTGATTACCGGCCATACCCCGACAATGGCTATTGAAGCCAATCCCCGGCCGGGGTATATTTACAGGGCAAATAATCATATTGCCATAGACTGCGGGGCCGGGTTTGGGGGGAGGCTGGGATGCCTGTGTCTGGAGACGGGGGAGGAGTTTTATGTTGAGGGGGAGTAGGAATCTGTGGAGAATGTATCGAAAAATAGAAAATGCAGGAACAACAGGCAGTTTGTTTGCCTGATGAAGAAATTGTATTAATATGGAGGAAGGCGATTTTTATGAAATGCACGTTAATGAATAAAAACATACCTGTTGTTACCCTGGAGCTGGATGAGGATACTGCAGCGATTATTAAGGTAATAACACCATTAAATCTGGCATATCTGCCGGTTGGTGTTGGTACCAGGAAAGGAGTCCCAGATAAAAAGGAATTGAACGACTGGTGGTACGGCAGGGCAATTCCAGCAAGTCGTTCCGGAATACAGTCAGCGCTGGAAAAAATGGGTATGAACCGGTCGGAGCAGCTTTTGACAAAATGTTATGGACTTAGCCTGTCAGATCAGTATTGGATGAAGCCGGAAAATAGTAGGTTATCCTGGTCAGCAGTCAACTTTTTTGAGAACAGCTTTTCAGATGATATAGGAAATGTACTGTTTGATCAGCCGATAAACCATCAGGCAATTGATATGATGTCACCATGTAATACGTCAGATGGATGGCTGAAAAAAAGGTGGAAAATAATAAATGGTAAAAGATGTCTGGTCAAAACGGGAAGCAATCCGTTTATGCAGGAACCATTGAATGAAGTCGTGGCGACAAAGCTGCACCAGAGATTGGGATGCCAGAATTATGTGAATTATTCACTGTTTTGGGAAAATGGGGTCCCGTATAGCGTATGTGAGGATTTTATCGATACGGATACAGAATTTGTAAATGCGGCAAGTATCAATCGAAGTATGAAGAAACGAAGTCAGAATTCGTCGTATCAACATTTTTTGCAGGCATGTGATCAGCTGGGTATTCCAGGTATGAAGGAATTTCTCAATTATATCATGGTGTTCGATTATATCATGGCAAATACGGATCGCCACTTCGGCAATTTTGGAGCGGTGAGAGATGTGAATACGCTGGAATGGATTGGACCGGCGCCTGTATTCGATAGTGGAACAAGCTTATGGCATGACAAGCTGACGAAAAATATTCGTGGATATGACGCTGTGGAAAGTAAGCCTTTTTATGCGGATGCCGAGCGGCAGTTGAAGCTTGTGTCGGATTATCATTGGATACCGTTCGAGGAGCTTGAGGGGGTTGGGGAGGATATTCAAGCAGTATTTGGTACTTCCGAAGTTATGGAGGAAGAACGTATAGAGGCTATTGTACGGGCGGTACAGATGCGAATTGGAAAATTAAGGGATGTTTCAAACAGATAATCAAAAGCTTATGACAAAAGAAAACTGTATCATTCATTTCCTGCCAGCCAGAGCAGGTGATTGTTTTGTACTGGAATTTGATGATAAAAACTGTATCTTGATTGACGGTGGTTATCAGGTTACCTACAGAGAAGAATTGAAACCACTGCTTAAGAAGTTGGCCAAAAAAGGATGTAAAATAGTTCTGATGATTATTACCCATATAGATGAAGATCATATTCTGGGGGCAATCAGCTTTCTCGAAGATAATGGCGACGCAGATCATCCTCGGATAATACAGGTAGATGAGATATGGCACAATGGGATTTTCAATACAATAATGAATTCGGAAAGATTTTTAAGGCGCAGGACAGAGAATGTGCCAGAAGAAATAGTAAAGGAATATAAAAATATTTGTGGTATCCTAAAAGAACAGCTACCAGGAGAAGCTGGACCAATCTCAGCTCCACAGAGTAAGACATTTGAGGAGATTTGTGCAAAGTACCACTATAAAGTCAACAGGGGATTTGACAGAAAGTGTGTCATGAAAAGTAAAAGCTGTTGCTTTGGCAACTGTGAAGTTCAGGTTTTGTCGCCGGGAATGACAGAACTTGAAAAGTTTCAGAAAATACTGGACAGGGAATTGATACGGACTTTTGGAAAGGAGTATTTCTGGAAGAGGACAGAGGAATTTGAAGAACTTCTGGAATTGATGACACTTTACCAGGGAGCGGATGCGCCGGGGACCTTTACAATGCGGC
>JAAWLQ010000304.1 GCA_022797995.1 Lachnospiraceae bacterium | reverse complement strand
GCTCCGGCGGGACTTGGCATGTGGCAGATTGCCGTGGCGCTGCTTTCGGGAATCTCGGCTAAGGAAGTGGTAGTATCCAGCTTTTCCGTATTGTTCGGGGTGGCAAATGCCAATTCCGACACAGGTGTGGCAGCTATTGTGGAGAATATTCACAAAATCAATCCGGCATTCGGTCCTTTGAATGCCTACTGTCTGATGCTGTTCTGCCTGCTGTATGTGCCCTGCGTGGCCACGGTGGCCACCATTAAGAAGGAGAGCGGCTCCTGGAAATTTACCGGGAAGATGATTGTATTTCAGATTGTGCTGGCATGGGCGGTATCAACGCTTGTGTTCCAGGTGGGGAGTCTGCTGATTGGGTGACATAAAAAGAGAGCTATGGTACCGCAGTATCATTAACTCTCTTTTTGTGACTAATTTTTCTGTTGTCCGCCAACATCCGGCACATTTGTCCGGTAAGAGATTCGGATTAAGGTGTTAGTCCACCCAAACAACTCGTTGTTTCTGTTTTTGATTATATAGGTATGCCAGGTTAATGTCAATAGGATTATCTGTCCAAAATTGATGACTCGAAATTGACGAAATCCGGGAGGCAGGTTATCATTTGACAGAAAGAGGAACAAGATTATGCTGTATATAGCAGTTGTGGATGATGAGAAGACACACAGGGACATTCTGGTCAGATATATCGAAGAATGGAAGAGAGATACCCATCGGGAGATAGAAGTGGAAAGCTATGACAGCGGAGAAGCTTTCTACTTTGTATGGTGTGAAGATCAGCGGTGTGACGTATTGTTTCTGGATATTATGATGGAGGAGACAGACGGGATCAGCCTGGCCAGGAGGCTGAGAGAAAAGGGTAAGGATATCGTCATTATTTTTACCACGGGAATAGCCGATTATATGCAGGAGGGGTACGAGGTGGAGGCAATGCATTATCTGCTGAAGCCGCTGAGCCGGGAGAAGGTCCGGGAATGTCTGGAGAAGTGTGTCCGGCGGAAGGAATCGGTAAAAAGCGGGGTTCTGCTGCAGACGGAAGAAGGGCTGATAAAAGTAAATATTGATCAGATACTGTATGCGGAGGCTGTGGGGCATTACAGTATGCTGGTATGCATGGACGGGTGTATACAGGTGAAGGCGGGAATCCGGGAGCTGGAAGAGAAGCTGCGAGAATATGGGGATTTTACATTCTGCCATCGCTCCTATCTGGTCAATATACGCAGGATATCCAGGATGGGCAGACAGGAGATTATCATGGACAATGGCGCCGCGGTGCCTGTGAGCCGTAGATTGTATCATGCGGTAAATGAGAGATTTATCCAGGTGTTTGTTGCTCTTTAGATCTGCAGGATTCGCCGGAACGTTTTCGCTTTAAGTTCCGGTTTATAGGAATACGTTACCGATTGAGGGAAGAGAAAGGAAGGGCAGATCCATTGAATTTTATTCTGTTAATCATATTTCTTATCATGGCTGTGACCCTATTGGGGATTCCCTTCTACATCCGATATGCGGTGGAACGGGAAACCGCCAGATTTCAGGACGATCTGACCAGAAGGCACTGCGAGGAAGTGGACCAGCTGTACCGTCAGACCAGAGGCTGGAGGCATGACTTCCGAAATCACCTTCAGACCATGCAGGCCTATCTGGAGATGGGGGAAATGAAGCGGCTGGAAGGGTATCTCCGGGAACTGAGAGAGGATTATCAGCAGATCGACATTGCGCTGAAGACAGGTAACAGTATGGTGGACGCAATCCTCAACAGCAAGCTCTCCGTAATAAAGGCAAAGGATATCCGGATCAATGCCTCAGCCTCTGTCCCCGCCCAGCTTCCCGTCTCTGATGTGGACTTAAGCGTCATGATCGGGAATCTGCTGGACAACGCGTTGGAGGCCTGCCTGAAGTTGCCGTCGGAAGAGCGCTTTATTCGTTTCTACATGACCAAGGCGAAAGAAAATCTCTATATCTATGTGATGAATTCCGCAGACGGAACTTACCGAAAGGGGATGGGAAAGTATCTGTCTACCAAAGCCCTGGCCGGGCATGGATATGGCCTGCAGAGAATAGATAAAGTAGTCAGAAAGTATAACGGATACCGAAGCAGAGAGGACGAGGGAAATGTTTTTGCCACGGAAATCTTACTTCCTTTTTAATATCTTTTTAAACTTACTTTTGGTGCAAAAGAAGAACCGTTCGTGCAGAAACGGTTCTTTTTTTTAAATTCTGTGTAAAATGGAAAACGAAAGCATCAGTTCGGAAAATGTCTGAGCTGTTATAAACGAAAGTCAGGAGACTGACGAATACAAACGGATAATGTCAGAAGGGAAGGATTATGAAAGGAATTAAAAAGAAACCGGAATATCCCATTATTTCCAATATCTGTTATTTTTACAAAATGGCTTACCGGGAATTCCCAAAGCTTGTATCCTGTCATTTTATTCTTGTGGCCGGCAGAATTCTTCAGCCTTTTCTGGGGATCCTGATGCCCGGAATTGTGCTGAATATGGTGACAGGAGGCGATCTGTTTCGCGGACTTGCAGTGATTACACTGGCCGGAACAGGGATGCTGCTCTGTAATGCCCTGATACGTAAGATTACCAGCAAAACCTATTTCATTGAGAATGTATGGCGCACTATCCTGCTGAGTCTGGCAGTCCTGAAGGAGACAAAGTGCCTGTACAAATACGTGGAATACGGGGAACAGAAGGACATCACGAAGAGGGCTTACCAGAGTATGATGGGCGGAGACGATGCTGTGAGCTATCGGATGCTGGATTATCCCCGGGATTTGATTGTGAATATTGCCTGCTTTTTTCTATATTCTACGGTGCTCGGCATTTTGGAGCCCTGGCTTGTGGCATTTCTGATTCTGTTGTCCATACTGAATTATGGGATTCTGCAGATGAAGAATCGCTGGCAGCTTGCACTCAGGAAAGAGTTCGCACAGTCGGACCGGGAAATTCAATATCTGAACCAGACCTTTGAAGATAAGGATATGGCAAAGGATGCCCGTATTTTTGCCATGAACGACTGGCTGATGGCATTTCGGAAAAAGCTTTTCAACCGACGGACTGCTCTGGAGAAAAAGAATAACCGCAGAATCATTGTGACGGATTGCCTGCAGCTTTTCCTCAATGTACTTCGAAACGGACTGGCCTATGCCTATCTGATCCAGGCCTGCCTGCAGGGAGAAATATCTGTCGCAGGCTTTCTGGTATACTTTGGTGCAATCACCGGATTTTCAGAGTTCGTCACCGGAATCGTGGACACCTATTCCCGGCTGAAGCTGGCAAACGAAGATGCCTCCTGTCTCAGAATGCATATGGAACTGCCGGAGATCAGTGAAGAGGGAAGGGTGCCGGAGCAGCTGTATCGCCGGCCTGCGGAAATAGAATTTCGGGATGTGAGCTTTTCTTATGGAAATCAGAAGATATATGATCATTTCAATCTGCTGATACACCCGGGAGAGAAGGTGGCGTTGTTGGGTATCAACGGAGCAGGGAAAACCACTCTGGTGAAATTACTCTGCGGATTATATGAACCGGACCAGGGAACCATTCTGATCAATGGAGTGGACATTTCCACCCTGCCGAAACATGCGTTGTATCAGCTGTTTTCCGTGGTGTTTCAGGAGGCGGCCGTTTTCCCCTATCCTGTGGGCTGCAATCTTTCCTTTCAGAGTCTGGAGGAGACGGATGAGGAGAAAGCCTGGGAGGCCTTGCGGAGAGCAGGACTGGAAGAGACATTTCAGGAAAAGGGAATTGGGCTGGATTCTTTTATGACCAGATTATACTTCAAGGACGGAGTGGAATTATCCGGTGGACAGACACAGAGATTTCTTCTGGCCAGAGCCCTTTACAGGGACGGAAGTATACTGATTTTGGACGAACCTACTTCCGCGCTGGACCCCATAGCGGAAAGCGAGATTTATGAAGAGTATGTGAAATTCAGCAGTGGGAGAACTTCTCTGTTTATTTCACACCGTCTGGCAAGCACCCGTTTTTCCGATCGAATTCTCTTTCTGGAGAACGGAGCCATCCGGGAAGAAGGGACCCATGAGGAGCTTATGAAAGCAGGCGGAAGCTATGCGCATATGTTTGAGGTACAATCACATTACTACAGAGAAGGCGAGGTGGAAGCATGCGGAACGATCTGACAGACAAAATATCCTTTCGGGAAGGCCTGGTATATATCAGGAATATAATATCCCACATTTATAATATTGACAGAAGCTATTATTTCCTGGCAGCGATCCAGCTTTTGACAGATGCGGGAAAAGCGGCGTTGACATTGGTATTGTCCGCCGATATCCTGGAGCTGCTCTACCGATCTGCGCCTGTGGGGGAGATTGGCAGACCGGTGGCTTACCTCCTTGCGCTTACTTTTATTCTGTCCATGATTTCCAGTATCCTGAAAAATGAATTTATACTGCCGGCAAGAGGGAATATCAGACGGATTTATGAAGGAAATCTTTTTGCGAAAATTCAGCAGATGGATTACTCTCTGGTCGATAGTCCGCAGGTCAGAAAGCTGAGCGAACGCATTGCCAAAGCAAATAACTGGGGGGCGGGAATCTATTCGCTGTTCTGGGATATTGATGCCATTGTATCCGGTATCTGTAATCTTGTCTGTTCTATGGTGGTGGCGTTTCCATTGTTGAAAATCATTGTGCAGTCCGGAAGCCTGTGGATGTATCTGGGATTGGTGGTGCTGATTGGCATTCTGTATCTTCTGACCAGGCAGATTGCCAGAGCAAACGCGGCATATCAACAGCGCCTTCTGGCTTCCGACGATGAAATCTGGCCGGAGGAGCTGCGGAAGAAATACAGCTCATTTTCCTGGTACTGGGTTACGCGCTGCATGGGCGGGGACTATCATTTTGTCAAGGATGTTCAGCTCTATGAGGGCTATGATCTGATGGAAAAATATACTGTTGGGAACATGAGAGAAAGCGAAAAAGCGATGCCCTGGATGTCGGTGGTGGGGAAATTGCGTGGAAGGCTTGACTTTCTTCAGGGAACTACGGAAGGTCTGATGATGTTGGCCGGGTATGTGATCTCTGCCGCCTATGCAATGCTGGGAGCATTTCCTGTGGGGGATGTAATTAAATTCGCAGGCTCCATTACCAGTATTCTGGCAGGTGCTCAGAGAATGGGATATCAGTGCAACGGCCTGCTCCTGACGGCCAGAAGGGCAGCAAGTACCCTGGAAATGCTCAGTATAAGCGATGAGATGTACAAGGGAAAGCTTCCGGTGGAAAAGCGGCTGGACAATCAATATGAGATTGAATTTCGAAATGTCACTTTTCGGTATCCGGGAACAGAAAAGTATGCCCTGAAACATTTCTCCATGAAGCTGCGAATCGGAGAACGTATGGCCATCGTAGGCATGAACGGATCCGGCAAGACCACCATGATCAAGCTCCTGTGCCGCCTCTACGACCCACAGGAGGGGGA
>JAAWLQ010000303.1 GCA_022797995.1 Lachnospiraceae bacterium | reverse complement strand
GTCATTGCGGGGATTCGAACTCTAGCGGCAGATCCTGGGTTGGCCATTGGTGGTAATTCGCCTTAGGCCTCAGGACCATAAAGGTCCTTGCAGGAATCCCAAGTCCGTTGTGAACTAAGCGCGAAGTTATCTGAATTGCCGCCCCAAAATCAGTGCACAAAAACAGCACGTAAAAATCTGTCTCGCTTCATCAAAAATCTGTTGCAATCCACCCCAAATTGTGTTAACCTGTTCTCAGGCAAAGAATTCTGAATTCTGTTTTCTATCTGAAGGCTGTTCAAAGCCTTTCATGTAAGTTCAAACTTCTTGCCGGGTGTAAACCCAAATCCCAGAAACAAGGAACCATAGACCGCGGCAGGAAGGAGAAGCGCTTTCCTGCACATCACAAGAAAGGAAAGACTGCTTATGGATGTAAGAAAAGAGTTGCAGAATTTACCGGATGTACCGGATTTACAGGAAGGTGAAGTAGGCAAGCCCCACGATAAGGGGTACCGAAAAAGCCTGTCAAATCCGAAGGAATTCCTGCATTTTCTGAGAAAGTATGTGAGGGCCGACTGGACTGAAAAGCTGGAAGTCTCAGACTTAAGCCTCTGCGATACTAAAATGCTGGAAAAGGATTATGAAGGCAGAGAGGCAGACCTGATTTATAAAGCCCCTCTGCCGGAGCACAGGGATATTTTTATCTTTATTCTGCAGGAATTGCAGTCCACAGTAGATTACACCATGATATTCCGCGTGGTGATGTACGTGGTGAATACCCTGTTAAAGCATTTCCTGAACACACCGAAGAGCGAAAGGGAAAAAGCCGGATTCCGCCTTCCCGCCATGGTGCCTATTGTTTTTTACAACGGCCAGGACAGCTGGACCGCGAAGAAGAGCCTGAAAGAATACCAGAACTGTGGAGATCTGTTCGGGGACCACATATTGAATTTAGAGTACTATCTGATAGATTTATCGAAGATTGAGGAAGACTATATTCTGTCTACAAATACAGTACTGGACAACATCATGTACTGTGATAAGTTCCGGAAGAGAATGGAGCTGGCGGAGGCCATCCGCACGACCTACAAAAGAATAGAATCTTTGGGAGCACAGGAGAAAGAGGAGTTTCAGAACTGGGTGAAGTACATTCTGGCGTCAATCTGTGGGGACAGAGAGACAGTGATGGAGGAAATCCTGAGCTGGAGCGGGAAGGGAGAGGATGATATGGCGTTTAAGTATAACATCATCAAAGCATTTGAAGACGAACGGGCTGAAGGAAGAGCTGAGGGTGAGGCAATTGGTGAACTCCAGAAAGTCATCAGTCTGGTCCGGAAGAAAGTCTCCAGGGGTATGTCTGCAAAGGAGATTGCGGATATACTGGAGGAAGATATTAATCTCATCCTTCAAATATGCAATGCGTTAAAAAGTCATCCTGATTGGAATGATGAACAAATCAGGGAATTATTATATCATGAACCAAATTGCGCCGGTTGACAAACCGTAGCAAATGGATTATCCTGTTGGCAATAAACCGCAGGAGGAATTTAAAATGCAGCAATTATATCAGGTCAAAGGCCTGCTGAGTAAAGATTTCACGGGACAGATTACTTACACATTCTGTCTGCCATATGCTCTGGAGGAGCTGGATATCTGCCTTGCTTTTGAGAAACAGCACTATGCCTCTCCCTCTCAGGTGCCTGTGGAGGAGCTGGCGGATTACTGCCGTCGTCATTATGACACTACCGCTTATGATTCTTTCAGCCGGGAGCAGCTGGCAGATCTTTTTTTCAATGGAACAAAGACAGAAATACATATCTCCGCATCTCTGAACGATCAGTTCATCGGCTGTATCCACAAGCAGCTTTTATGTCGCCATATGCATTTCGGACCAGATGAACTTTCCGAAGGCTGCCTTATGCCGGAGAACATAGACGGCGTATTGAAGGTCACAGTTCTGGCCTTTCAGGTGCTGATGGATGATACTCCTTATACCGTGACGGTGTCCGGAAAGAAGACCGGTGAGAGAAAGATTCCGGAAAAAATGGCAGAAGAAGTTCCGGGAAAAGCGACAGAAAAAGTCCCGGAAAATGCGGCAGAAGAAGTCTCAGGTAAAGCGGCAGAAGAAGTCTCAGGTAAAGCGATGAATAATGTGCCGGAGGAAGCCGCGGGGAAAGTATCTGGGGAAACGACTGGAAAAAGAACGCGGACAGAAGCGGACAGCGGCAAAAGACACAAAATGGAAAATAGCATGGAAAAGGACTGTGGGGAAGCCCCGGAAAACAGCATGAATTTTCTGAGGCTGGAGCTCCACAATCACACCACGGAATCCGACGCCTCGCTGACCTGCCAGGATCTGCTCGAGTACATGGCTCAGGATGGGGTGGATGCGTTCGCGCTCACTGATCACAATACCATTTCCGGCCACACGAAAATGAAGGAACTGCTGGAGGATTTCCCCACTCCCATCCAATGCATTTACGGTATGGAGTATACCACTTATTACGGACATATTTTGTGCCTCAACCTGCATGAATATGTTCCCTGGGATTCCATTGATCCCCAAAGGCCCGAGCTGATTTTCACACAAATACGGAGAACCGGGGCTCTGGCCGGCATTGCCCATCCTTTTTCCTTCGGTTATCCTTTTGCCACGGGATGTCGCTTTGAAATGCAGGTGACAGATTACAGTGCCGTGGATTTCATCGAAATTTTCAACAATCCGGAGCCGCTGCGGGAGACCAATCTGCCCGCTCTTGCGCTTTGGGAGAATCTGGTGCTGAAGGGACAGCAAATTGCGGCCACTTCCGGTATGGACCTTCACAACAGGGCGCCTTTTGCAGGCCGTTATGCCACCTTTATCCGGGACGACGGCATACCTGTCCCGGAGGCGTTGACCCGGGCGGTGAAGACAGGACAGACCTGGGTTTCCAAAGGGCCTTTGCTTGTGGCGGAAACTCTACCCCTGGAACGAA
This sequence comes from Lachnospiraceae bacterium, assembly GCA_022797995.1. GTDB lineage: Bacteria > Bacillota > Clostridia > Lachnospirales > Lachnospiraceae > Acetatifactor. Next base: position 2,504 of record JAAWLQ010000303.1, on the reverse strand, counting down.
AATTCGTCTTCCGGATTATGGATGGGCACAAAAACGGCTGCCCTGTGGACAGCCGCAAAAGATATCTTATGACATTGACACTGCCGGGAGGCAGTCTTGCACAGCCCATTTCTCCGGATGTCCCGTTAATCATTTCCTGGGAAAGGCTGGAGGCGTATGCCGGAGAAGCCGGCCTCTGCCCTGTGATTCCGAAGCTCTATGAGCTTCAACAACCCTCCGGCGGTAAGGCAGAAGACGGTGAAGCTGTCCACAATATTTCGGAACCGGGTACTTATAACGACGCTCCTGACCCGGAAGCACTGCTCTGTGTCTCTCCGGTTCTGTACCTGCCCCTGACCACAAGGCAGACCAGCAACCCGACAGCCGTCACAGCCAGCCAGCTGCCTACTGTCGCACCCCAGCCCAGCGACTCCACCATCACGCCGATGGTAAACGTGGAGACAGCGGTTCCCAGATAGGCACAGGCATTCAGGAAACCTGACACGCTCGACACCTTCCCCTCCTTTTCATAGCGCAGGGGAAGGAGGTTGACAAATAAAGTATTGACGCCCATCATGGAGGCGGTAATCACCGCCAGCAGAGCCACCGTCAGCACCAGAGACAGGGAACCTGCCAGCCACAGCACCAGCAGAGCTGCCACCGACACGCCGAAAAATACTGCCGAAGCTCTGACTTCATTGCCCGCACATTTGCGGTAGAGCGCTCTGGCCAGATAGGCGCCGGAGAGATTGACAATCGGCAGCACGGTAGTCACAAGTACGGACAGGGAAGCCGATGTGTGGAAGGTCTCCAGAATATAGGTGGGCACCCAGGAGGTGACGCCGTCTTTCAGGATTCCATGCACCACCACAGGAAGAATAATCAGCCAGAGTCCGCCCAGAAGCAATGCGCCAAAGCTTCTGCCCGTCCTTCCTCCCGGAGGGTTTCCTGCAGCCTGATTTCCGGTTTCCTGTGCCTTGTCCGGTTTGGGAATATTCTCAGTTCTCCGAATTGTTCCGGTTTCTTTCCCGATATCTTCTTTTACAAAAGCTTTTCCCACACTCTCTGCCGGCAAATTCTCATTTTCCCGCGTGTCGGCTTCCACACCGTCCTCTCCGGAAAGCCGCTCTACCCGGGCATATCCCACAGTCCACAGAATCGCCACCAGAAGCAGGCAGATTCCAGCCCCCCAGAACACCATCCGCCAGCCTGACACCGCCAGTACCGCCGCCGACAGCACATAAGCGGCCAGCGTACCCGCCGCCTGGGTGGAGACAATGTCCACACAATAGCGCAGCCGAACCGCCTCTTCCAGCCGTTTCGCGAAGATACGGATAATCGGCGGCCATACCATGGACTGAGCATATCCGTTGACGCCCCATACAATCACCATCACAGCAAAAGAACCTGCCGTTCCCATCAGCAGATTACAGAGCATGGACAGAGACAGTCCGGCGAAAATCATTCTGCCCGGCTGCAGCTTATCCCCCAGGAAACCGTTCAACAGCTGTCCCGCCCCATAGACGAAAAAATATACCATGCTGATGGTACCCGCCTGGGTTTTGGTCAGAACCTGCTCTTCAATCATGGCCGCCATTGCGGAAGAGAAGTTCAGTCTCCCGATATAGCAGGTAAAATAGGCCATCCAGCAGATACAGAACAGGAAAAATGCCTGTTTTTTATCCGTTATCTTTTTCTCCGTCATTTTGTTTCCTCACATTTTTTCTATATTCTTTTCGGTACATCAGGGGTGTCATCCCCATGGTCTTTTTAAATACTCTGAAAAAGTACTGACTGTCCTCATATCCCACCCGCTGTGAAATGTCCACCGCACTCTCCTCCGTATTCTCAAGATACCATGCCGCCTTCTGTACCCGCAGATTCGTGAGATAGGCAATGGCGGACTGATTTGTCTCCTTTTTGAACATGGTGGAAAAATAGTTGGGACTCATGCCGTAACGTCCCGCCAGCTCATTGATAGCGATATTCCGTTCGAAGTTCTGCTGCATATACTGAATGGCCAGCCTGATTTTATCCTCGGCATGTGCCTCCTGGAATTCCTGACCGATATAACGGAGCAGCAGGGTATAAAGCTTTTCCGCAAGCTCTCCCGGCTCGGATATCTCGTCCGCCAGAGCAAAGCCTGACATCAGGTCCTCCAGCCTGTCCTCTCTTCCTTCCCCGGTGGGGAAAGCCAGAAGCGTCATATTGAGAATCCTGCCCAGAATCATATGGATAAACTGGGCGCCGTATCTGGATTGATACTGCTCCGCAAAAATGCGTCCGATAGACCTGCGCATCCCCTCCAGGTCGCCTCTCTCCATGTGCACTCCCAGGAGATTCAGCTCTGCCGTCGGGAAATTCTTTACCTCCAGCATCTTTCTGTCCGCATGGAAGCACAGATTTAACCTGTCCTGGGCGCTGCGCCATTTCAACGCCTCCTCAGCCTCCCTCCTGGCATTGACATCCAGTATCTTCCTGCAGCCGCTGACTCCCATGGACAGAAATACATCCAGCTTTTTTTC
>JAAWLQ010000302.1 GCA_022797995.1 Lachnospiraceae bacterium | reverse complement strand
TCTCTCCTCCAGGGGGTCCTGGGCGATCAGCTCCGGGGGCAGTTCATAGTAAAAATCGGATTTCAGCAGACGGCCGTCCATTACATCCCGGCTCCTTCCGCAAATACCATGTAGCCGCGGTAGGTCTCATATACGTCGGCCTTGCTGGTGGCCTCCCAGGGCGCGTGCATGTTCAGTACGGCCACACCGCTGTCGATTACATTCATGCCATACTCCGCCAGAATGTACGCGATGGTTCCGCCGCCTCCTACATCCACCTTGCCCAGCTCTGCGGTCTGGTAGACGATTCCCTTTTCGTCCAGAATTCTGCGCAGATAGGCGATGTATTCCGCATTGGCATCGTTGGAGCCGCTCTTTCCCCGGGATCCGGTGAATTTGTTGAAGACCATGCCCATTCCCACAAAAGCCGCGTTCTTCTTCTCGAAGCAGGAGGCGTAGGAGGGATCGAAGCCTGCGCTGACGTCGGAGGAAAGCATGCAGCTGCGGGTCAGACATCTCCTGACGTTCAGCTCACTGTACTCCCCTGCGAGATTCATCACTTCCGCCACCGCATTCTCGAAGAATCTGGAGTGCATGCCCGTGGCGCCCACGGAGCCGATCTCCTCCTTGTCCACCAGAATGCAGCACAGCGTCTTCTCCGTAGCCCCCACGTCCAGCATGGCCCGCATGGAAGTAAAAGCGCATACCCTGTCGTCCTGTCCGTAGCCCAGAAGCATGCTGCGGTCAAAGCCCGCCTCCCTGGTCTTGCCCGCAGGCACGATTTCCAGTTCCGCGGAGAGGAAGTCCTCCTCCTCCATATCGTAGGTCTCTTTCAGAATGTCCAGAATGCCGGCCTTGACGGCCTCTTTTGCCTTGTCCTTTTCCTCCCCCTCGGACTCCTGGTCCCCGGCTCCCAGCTTGATGGGTCTGCTGCCGATGATCAGGTCAAGGGCTTCCCCCTCGATGACCTTGGATGCCTTTTTCTCCAGCTGCTCGCCTGCCAGATGAATCAGCAGATCGGAAATGAAGAACACAGGATCATCTTCATTCTCGCCCACATTCATCTCAATGATGGTGCCGTCCTTCTTTACCACCACCCCGTGGAGCGCCAGAGGCAGGGCCACCCACTGATACTTCTTCACGCCGCCGTAATAATGGGTGTCCAGGTACGCGAAACCGCTCTCCTCATACAGGGGATTCTGTTTTACGTCGATCCTGGGGCTGTCGATATGAGCGCCCAGAATGTTCATGCCCTCTGTCATGGGCTTCTGTCCCATCTGGAACATCACGATGGACTTGTTCATGCATACGCTGTAAACCTTATCTCCCTTCTGGATCCGGGCACCCTCTTCTATCAGCTTCTCCAGCTCCCGATAGCCTTCCGCCTCGATGGTATTCACAATGGTGTCGATACATTCCCGCTCTGTCTTGCCATTGTCCAGGAAATCTCTGTATTCCTTATTGATTTCTTCCATTTTCTTCAGTTGTCCTGCGTCATAATTTTCCCAGGTAATTTTTCTCTCCATTTTTCTTTTTCCTTTCTTATTTGTAGTTCCGTGACAGCCGCTCTGGTACCCGTCATCTGCAGAGAACTTCCCTCCGCACAGCCCGCGGATGTAAGTTCTCTGGGGCACCAGAGCGGCTGTCACTGTTTATAGTTCCGCAGATATCAGGCCAGTACCATGTACACAGAGGACTTCCGGCCGTACAGTTCACGTCCATAAGTCCTCTGGGCACTGGCCAGATATCTGCTGATTTATCTTACTGCCTCAGCTCAATTCCCATCTGCTCCAGTCCGTGGAGAATCTTCTTCATGGCGGCGCTGACATCGCTCTCCTCCAGAGTCCGGTCCTTTGCCCGGAAGGTGATGGAATATGCCATGGACTTAAATCCTTCTTTGATCTGAGCGCCTTCGTAAATGTCGAACAGTTGATAGGACTCCAGGATTTTGCCGCCTCTCTGGGCAATCAGCTGTTCGATATCCCCCGCCAGAACCGTCTTCGGCACCACCATGCTGATATCACGGCTCACGGCAGGATATTTTGCAATGCCTTCGTACTTGCGGTCAAATGTTGTAAAGGGAATCACGTTCGGCAGATCCAGCACCGCCACATAAGCCCTGACACCGATCTCATAATTGTCCAGCACTTCGGGATGTACCTCTCCCAGATATCCCACCACAGTATTCTCATATCGGATCAGAGCCTGCCGGCCGGGATGCAGGAAAGGCTTCTCCCCGTTGGGATCATAGACAGGTTTCTTTCTCATGCCCACGCTGATAAAGAATTCCTCCACCACACCCTTCATGGTAAAGAAGTCACCCTCCCCGTAAAAGCCCAGGGTAAACTGCATTCTCTCGTCCGGCAGCTCCGTCAGAGGCAGTTCTTTGGGCAGATAAATGTTCCCAAGCTCATACAGCCGCACATTCTTATTCCTTCTGTTATAGTTCACAGCCAGGCTGTTCAACATTCCGTTCAGGGAGATTGTCCGCATGATAGAGAAATCTTCTCCCAGGGGGTTGGATATGGTAACGGTCCTGCGAAGGTCGCTGTCTTCCGGAAGCAGCAGTCTGTCAAATACCTTCGGACTCTCAAAGGAATAGCTCATCCCCTGAGAGAACCCGCAGTATTCCGCTATATCCTCCGCCTTCTGCTGGATGCGAAGCTTATAGGACAGGCTTCCTGTGGTGGCCTCTCCTGTGGGCAATGTGGTGGGAATTTTATCATAACCGTAAAATCTTGCCACTTCCTCCGCAATATCCGCGTCACAGTTCAAATCCTGACGGAAATATGGAATTATCAGATTCGTATTCCCTGCTTCGTCCTTCACGGCCTCTATCTCCAGCCGTCTGAACATCTCCAGCATTTCTTCCGGGGCAACTTCCGTCCCCAGAAGCTTATTGTATTTTTCCGGCTTAAAAGGAAGCCGCTTTCTGACGTCCGCAGACTGGGACGCGGGCTGTGCCACATCCACCATACCGCCTACCACTTCGCCGCATCCCAGCTCTTCGATCAACTGGCAGGCCCGGTTGATAGCATCCTCGGCATTGTGAAGCTCCAGTCCCTTCTCGAATTTTCCGGAAGAATCTGTGCGCAATCCGATTCTCTTGGCCGATTTCCTGATATTCGGACCGTTGAATATGGCGGCCTCGAACAGCACGGTACTCACTTTATCCGTAATTTTTGTATTCTCTCCACCCATAATGCCGCCGATTGCTATTTCCTTTTCCGCATCACAGATCATCAGTACTTCGCTGTCCAGTCTGCGCATCTGTCCGTCCAGCGTCTGAAATTCGTCCCCGTCCTTCGCCCGACGCACTATAATCTTATGCCCTGCAACGGTATCCAGATCAAAAGCATGCATGGGCTGTCCGTATTCTTCCATCACATAATTTGTGATATCAACCAAATTATTGATAGGGCGGATCCCGCTGGCAGCCAGTCTGCGCTGCATCCATTTCGGCGAAGGTCCTATCTTGATATTTTTGCAGACTCTGGCGCAATACCTGGGACACAGATCAGGATCCTGAACCTCGACGCTGACATAATCGTGTACATCCTCGCCGTTGCCCGTCTCCTTTACCACAGGCGGAACGAAAGGTTTCCTGAAAGTAGCGGCAGCCTCTCTCGCCACCCCCAGCACGCTGTAGCAGTCCACCCGATTGCTGGTAATCTCATATTCGAATACCGTGTCATGCAGACCCAGCAGCTCCACAGCATCGGCTCCCGGCTGAGCGTCCTCTCCAAAAATGTAAATTCCCTCCTCCGGCGCCTCCGGATACATATTCCTGTCGGAACCCAGCTCTTCAATAGAGCACATCATGCCGTTTGACGGTACTCCTCTCAGCTTTCCGGCCCTGATGGCGATGCCATCCTCCGGAAGCGGTCCTCCGTCATGGCCTCCTGCCACTTTTCCTCCGTCCAGAACCACGGGCACTTTGTCGCCCACGTTCACATTGTGCGCCCCGGTTACAATCTGAACGGTTTCCGCTCCGATATTCACCTGGCATACAATAAGCTTATCCGCATCGGGATGGGCCTCTATGGAAAGAATCTCTCCCACCACGATTTTCTCCAAATTTTTATCTCTTCTCTCGAACCCCTCCACCTTTGTGCCGGACAGAGTCATCGCATCGCAATACTCCTGGTCCGTACATTCCAGCTCGGGTACATATGCTTTAATCCATGACAATGCTGTATTCATTATCTTTATTCCTTTCTATATCTTAGTTCCAATTAAAATTGTCTCAGGAAGCGGATGTCGTTTTCGTAAAGCAGGCGCATATCATCGATTTCATATTTTAACAGCGCTATACGTTCCAGTCCTACGCCGAAGGCAAAACCTGTGTATTCTTCCGGGTCGATGCCGCTCATCTCCAGCACATGCGGATGAACCATACCGCAGCCCAGAATCTCAATCCAGCCGCTTCCCTTGCAGAATCGACAGCCCTTTCCCCCGCATTTAAAGCAGGTCACATCCATTTCCGCGCTGGGCTCCGTGAAAGGGAAATGATGAGGTCTGAATTTCACCTTCGTCTCTTCTCCGAACAGCGCCCTGGCAAATTCCGCCAGCGTTCCCTTCAAATCCGCAAAAGTAATATGCCTGTCAATCACAAGTCCCTCTATCTGGTGGAAGCAGGGCGAATGGGTTGCATCTACCTCGTCCGAACGGAATACCCTGCCGGGTGCTATCATTCTGATGGGCAGCTTCCCTTTTTCCATCTCGTGCACCTGTACGCCGGAAGTCTGGGTCCTCAGAAGGATGTCCCCCGTCACATAGAAGGTATCCTGTTCATCCTTTGCCGGATGATCGGCCGGAATATTCAACGCCTCGAAATTATAATAATCCTTCTCCACCTCCGGACCTTCCACCACTTCATATCCCATGCCCACAAAGATTCTCTCCACTTCCTCCAGGGCGATACTGTTGGGATGTCTGTGTCCAAGTTCACTTTTGTCCGCAGGCAGAGTCACATCGATCACCTCAGCCTTCATCCTGGCCTCTCTCACTGCCTTCTCAAGCTTTGTCTTCCTCTCCTCCAGCAGTGACTCGATCTCTGTTCTGGCCTCATTTACCATCTGACCGATTTTCGGCCTTTCTTCCGGCTGCACATCCTTCATGGATTTCAGCAGATCAGTGAGCTCTCCCTTTTTCCCGAGAATACTTACCCTGATCTCGTTCAGTCTGTCCGTGGTATCGCAATCCTTAATCTGCGACAACACTTTTTCTCTGATTTGCTCAAGCCTGTTTTTCATGTTCTCCCTCGTTTCTGCGCTGCTATTACACCTATTTCTGTAGACGAAACTGTCTGCCGGACTGTGGCGCAGCGCCGCCCCAGTTCACCGGATTTTCCCATGCAGGCCCCGGCAGTCTGCACATAAGCAACAGCGTTCTCTTCCGACCACCGACTTTCCTGCAATGAAAAAAATCCCCTGCAGTTCCGTATCCAAAACTGCAAGGGACGAAATATTCATTCCGCGGTACCACCCTGCTTCCTGCC
>JAAWLQ010000301.1 GCA_022797995.1 Lachnospiraceae bacterium | reverse complement strand
TCCAGAGCCTTTTCCGGAAGCCCTCCACCTGCAGATGCACCTCATCCTCATACTTTTTGTCCCCGGTCAGCCGGTACAGTCTGGCCAGAAAAGGACAGCTCATATACAGGTCGTCCGCCCACATGGTCCTGACCCGGAAGTAAGTTCTGTCCGGAAATCTGGGGATATGGGTCATCACCGCATTCCCCACCGCATGAATCACCGGAAGCAGCGCCGGATTACCCGTCATCTCGTAAGTCTCAATCAGGGACACGCCGATGGTACCGCAGGCATCCAGATCCGGAAGTCCCCAGGCTCTGGGCGTCAGCGTGGGATCACCGAACTGCTCTTTATCCCAGTCCTTGTAGTCAAAATAGTCCGCCATGGTCTGAATGCTGTCCAGATAATACCGGAGATGCTCCATATTCCCGGTGGTCTTCGCGGCATGCATCAGGCCGTGCAGTCCCACCTGAACCGCATAGAACCACTGCCCGAAGAAGATGCCGTCCCGATAAGGCCTGACATAGCCGTCCTTCTGAGGAATACGCCAGAAGGCATGCTCATAGTTGCCCAGAGGATAAGGGCGCTGGAACTGTATCTTCTGCTCCGGGGCAAATGGTATCACCAGCGGATCCCCAACCTCCGTCACATAAGGTCCCGTCACAATCCAGCGGGCGGGTCCCCTGTTGCCAATCTGTACGAACGGCACTCTGTTTATTATTCCGTTTGGCGTCTTCCCGCTTACCGTCTGCACGGCGCCCTCCATCCACCAGTCATTTCCCTGGCGGGGCAGCTTTACCAGAATTTCCGTCTCTTTGCCGTTTCCTGTAATGGGAATCTCCCTCTCCCTGCCATCAGGAATTTCATAGACTTTTCCCTCTGTAAATACACGGGCGCTGCCGGAAGCCGAAATCCTCAGCACGTATTTCTCCCCTTCCCGGCCCTGTATATAGCTCAGCGCATAAGCACAGCCCTGGCTGTCACCGTACACTTCCCGGAAATCCACATGATTCCCCAGAGCTTCCTCTTTCCATCTGGGCTCCCATTGCACCCCGTCTCCGGAGGGCAGCCGGAGTCTGTCATCATAGCCGATCTCTCCGCGCTCTATGGCCTCCTCCAGATAACCGGTATCAGCTCCCCCGGGCAACGGTCCAATATGCGCAAATCCTTCCGCCCCTTCCATCTCTTCAAAAGGCAGAGTAGGGCGCACTGACAGCAGATAATCTCTGGTCCACCGGAAGGGGTATCGGGGATAGGCTATATAGAGCAGAAGCCCCCAGCTGTTCTCCCCCTTTACACATTTCATCAGCAAATCATTTTTTCCTTTATGGAGCGATACATTTATAATGGTGTACTCTGATTCACTCTTCACTTCGGCCAGAGCCTTTTCCATTCCATTACCATTGTAGACCTCCTGACCGTTCAGCCAGATTCTGGCATTTCCCGCAATGGTAAGCGCCGCCTCGGAGTCCCGGTCCGCCATGGCCCAGGTTCTGATATAAGCTATATCTCCCTGCTTCCCTTGGGGATAAGTCCAATTCAGATCCAGCTCCGCCATCTGAGAGATTGGTCTCAATGCCATATGCTCCTGTTTCAGATAGGGGCGAAGGCTCAACTCCACCCGCGACCGATGCACCAGCATTCTCTCGCTGATCAGGCAGATGACCTCCTCCGGCTCCCGATACCCCTTCTCATATGCCGAATCCTCTCTCTGCAAAATCTCATTCATAAATTTACCTCTCGCCTACGTTCATACACAATTCTTTCTATTCATTTGCCGCTTTATATCCCACATTGCAGAATCGCTCACTATACATTTCGTTTCACAAATGTTTTATACCATGCACATAAATTGCAACATTTTTTCGCGCAGAACCTATTATGCATCCGGTCAGGAGCATTCCGTATTATACTAACTTATATCACCCCTGACCGGTCATAAGCTGTTTCCTTTTTTATAAAAAATATATCTTACATTTTCATGGAGCCAGCCATGAGCAGAGCAATACAGCAGTTTTACTCACTGGCCGGATAGGTCCACTGCGTGACCGTAAATCCAGGACAGGTATAATTGAAACGGCCGCTGCCATAGCGGGAATGCAGATAAGGACAGTTTATCAGATCATCCGGTATCTCCACCGGCTGTCCGTCCGCCAGGAAGCCCTCCGTAAGCCCGAATTCCAGCCTGCCGCTGCCCGGAGAGACGAAGCGGAACTGCTCTCCCTCCTGAACAATCTCTGCCGCTGCCATCTTCTTCCGGAAGTCTTCAAAGCTGCCGTCCTCCCGCCTGCTGCCGCATTCCGCCAGCCACACGGTCTCATTGCCGTCGCTGATCAGCTCCCGTCCGGCGTAAGCCCCTTCCCTGCGGAAGGAATGAGGGGTACTCGAGTAAATCCCCACATAGCTGTCTCCCTTGCGGCCGAAGGTCCATCCCGCCTCGGATACCACTTCATCGAACTTGCGTGCATTGAAATGGCAGTGGGTCATCCAGATATCCGGATTGTTCACGTTATGCCATATTACCGTCAGCGTGCGTCCATGCATCAGCACACGGGGCAGAAATGCCTGACCGGCCCAGTAATCCGGGCGAAGTCCGCTGCCCTCCGCCACATTGTTGGGCGAGGAGAAGAACAGGGAAATGTCGCCGGGCAGGACAATCATAGCTGAAATAAAATGCATGTCGCACATTCCCACATTGTGGTCCCGGACACCGCCGATCATGTACTCCGGCGTACGGCGGATGGTAAAGTCCGCGTTGTGCTTGTCAAAGTGCATGATTCCCTCTTTGAAGGTAAATGTGGCAGGCGTAAAATTATCCGCCAGTTCACAGAGTGCTTTGGGAGGCACATAGTAGCTGAAAGCCATCTCCTGATGGGCAAAGTTCACATTCGCAGGCGCATTGCCGAAATAGAGCCAGAACAGTCCGTTGATGCCGCTGGAAAGTCTGCTTCGCAGAGGTTTATTGTAACTGCGGCCTCTGGGTGTGGCCATCACGCCGTCAAAATTGCTTACCGCAAAGATAAAGGTCATGAAGTCCAGAAGCACATTTACCATATTGCGCAGCGGATATTCCTCCATGGGCAGCACTTCCCTCAATACCAGAAGCGCCGACAAAGTCACAGGCAGATAGGAGTCGGAATGAGGTTCGTCAAAGCCTGCACGGCAGCGCTGATTCAGCCACTCCACCAGATGCATGCGCCCCTTCAGAGAGTGATACATGCCGTTCTGGCCGCAATTGGTGAAGATATCCTCCGGATACAGCAGTCCCGCCAGATACTCGCATACGTGGAAACCAATGCGGTGATTCTCCGAGCAGTAGAACATGGAAGAAGTGCCCGGCTCATCCACCCAGTAGCGGAATCCCAGCGCCGCCTCCTTCACCATCCGGACAATCTCTCTGTCCAGCAGTCCTCTCCCTCTGTCCTCCCACATCAGCCACAGCAGGGGCAGAAGGTCAAAGTCAGCACAGTCCGCCCTGGTCTCAATCTTGTGGCACATGGCTTTGATTTTATCGTGGTCTATCTCTCCGGCGCGGCCCAGGCGGTACAGTCCCAGGGCATTCCCCCGTGCTGCCAGCCTCTCCAGAGTCTGCTGTCTTCTCTCTTCAAAATGCTCCCAGCCAGGGAAGGGCTCCACAACCTGCATCATGGAAAAGCTTAAAGTCTTCTCCTTCAGAAGTGTGCCGTCAGGCAGCTTCCAAGCTATATGGACTGTATATTCTCCCGGTTCACCCACGCCCTCCAGCACAATATTCCCGTCTTCATCTGTCATATGGGCGCCGGCATCCCCTGTCCCGATGACGGCCGAGAATAAATCCTTCTCTCCCGCGGAGGAAACCTGCAGCTCCACCAGGCAGTGGGAAAGCGGATATCCGCCCACATGTACCTTCGGTGTCTCGCCCAGCACATAGATATCATCTTCCAGATGGGTCTCCAGCTGACTGCGGAATATTTCTTTCCTTACCTCCTCCGCCATGTTCAGCGGTACCCGGGCGCTCACAGAAGCTTCACAGGAGACCAGCTCCATGCTGAAGCTGATGCCGGTTCCCCGGTCCACCTTTCCTGTGACAGCAGTCAGAGTATTCCTGCCCGCCCGAAGCCGCAATGTCACCATCTCACAGTTGGGATTCACCACATGTTCAAACACATAGCGGCGGGGACGTTTCCTGGCATGGATATCCGTATTATTGTACACAGCGCTGCCGTTCAGAAGCATCAGAAGCCTGCACTCCTGTATCCGCACTGTAATCTCCTGGTCACATTCGCTGTCCAACTCCAGATATATGGGCATCATCGCCAGTTTCTCCATAATATAATAATGCCCGTCCGCATACCTGGGTGACTGGGCGTCACATACGGTCCATTTTCCCTCCATTCCGCAGAGGGTAAAGGAATCAAATTCCCGGAATTCCTTCTGTTCCAGATCCGCCTGCGCCTGTACCAGCATTTCTTCCACATAAGCCCGCATAGCCTGGCCTGTGCGCTCCCCCGGATAATCCTTCTCCAGAACTCCTGCCACCATAAAGGGGCGGATGGGAGTTCCCGGCATCAGTTTTCGGTTAAAATATGTATCCAGCATGTGTCTGCCTCCTATTCCAGTTCCGTACCAGCCCATACTGTACCCAGTTATCGGCAGAGAATTTCCGGCCGCGAAGTTCATCCGTCCGTAAATCCTCTGGGGTACAGTATGGGCTGGTACTGTTTATAATATATTTTCTTCAGGGTACAGAAAACGCAAGTCGCACCAAATGCGTGCTTGCGTTTCTCTGCATTGTATGGGAATTATTTTTCAGCTTCCAGCTTTTTGTAAAGTTCAATTTTCTGGTCAATTACTTCCTGTCCACCGGCTTGCAGATAATCATTCAATATCTTCTCATAGTTGGCATCGAACTCTTCCGGCTTACAGGTAATCAGAGTAGGCAGCTCACTTGTCAGACCGGGCAGAAGACCTGCATACTTCTCGTCGGCTTCTGTCTTAATTCCCTGGAAATAATAGTCCGCCTGTCCGCCGACCTCCGCAGCTATGAATGCATCATAAGCCAGCTTCTTCATCTTGGCTGTCACTTCGTCCATTCCTTCTGTGGATTCTTTATATCCATAGGGCTTGCCGTTATATACAAGCATGAAATCACCTACGGTAATGCGTTCAAAGTCATACTCAGATGCAGCCTTCTCCTCATCTGTATAGGGAATGGTAACGACTGTATCTCCCTCCAGATTGTAATGCACTCCTTCAAATCCATAATGGAACACCTTCGCAACATCCCAGTCAGAGAGCCAATCCAGATATTTTATGGCATTTTCAGGATTCTTGCAGGTAGCGGGAACCGCAATATACATACCGGTAGGCGCATATACTCTGTTAAACTGTTCTCCGTTTACATTGTCCAGGTAGAACGGAACTACTTCCGTGCACCAGCTCCGACGCCGACTGCCAGATGATTCCCAGCCGGGCCGTGGCCAGTTCTTCCTCGCCCTCGCCTTTGTGCAGGGCGTCGAACAG
>JAAWLQ010000300.1 GCA_022797995.1 Lachnospiraceae bacterium | reverse complement strand
GGGAGTGAATAACAGGGTAATGGACACAGGAATTATTGCAATCCTTAGCAGGAGAATCACTGCGTACAAAAAGAAGCAAGGTATAGAGTTTCTGAAGAATCCGCTTTCGGAACAGGTGCCCCAGAGCACGGACAAAACGGAGGAAAGTGTGGAAGAATTTTTTGATGAGGAAGACAGTTCCGACGAGGAGCCGCCCATCAGTGATAACTGAGAAGAGCCGCTGAAGAGCGGCCCTTCTGCTTTATAAGCACATATTCTGAATTCTGTTCCTGACTCTATTGTTCCCAGGCCGCTCTCAGAAGTTCTGTTCCCTTTCTGATCTCCTGCTCCGAAAGTCCGCCGAAGCCCAGCAGAACCGTCGCGCTGTCAGGTGCGTCCTCCACCATGTTCTCCGACATTCCGTACACCCGCAGACCTTTTTGGGCCGCTTTTCTCACAAGTTCCTCCTCCGGCACTCCCCGCCCTGAGGTGAGCAGAAGGTGAAGCCCTGCGTTCTCACCGGAGATCAGAAAATCCTTTCGCATCGGCTGCAGGCATTCCAGCAGAAGCTCATGCTTTGCCTGATAGATTTTTCTCATTTTATTCAGGTGACGCTCAAAATACCCATCCCTGATAAATTCGTTCAGTATGCTCTGGTCAATGCGAGACACCGTACAGGAGTAAAAGGAACAGTCCCTGCGATACTTTTCCAGCAGCTTATCCGGCAGGACCATAAAGCTGATGCGGATAGCCGGCGCAATCGCTTTGGAAAATGTGCCGATATAAATCACTCTTCCATGTCGGTCCGAAGCCTGCAGCGCCGGGATTGGCTTTCCGCGAAAGCGGAATTCACTGTCATAATCATCTTCAATCAGATATCTGTCCGGCTCTCCGTCCGCCCATTTCAGCAGTTCCATTCTCCTGCCGATGGGCATCACCGTCCCCGTGGGAAACTGGTGGGAAGGCATGACATAAGCGGCGCTTACCTTCGCTTCCTTCAGTTTGTCCGCACGCATACCGGCCTCGTCCATGTCCACGGTTGCTATGCGATACGCGAAAGACTGAAACATTCTGTACGATCTCTTATAAGTAGGATTTTCCATGGCAATACGAACGTGTCTGCCCAGTATTTTCTCCAGCAACAGAAGCAGGTAATCGTTTCCGGCTCCCACAATGACCTGTTCCGGCCTGCAGTTCACCCCCCTGGAGGAATGCAGATATCTGACAATGGTTCTGCGCAGCTCTTCGTCTCCCTGGGACTCTCCCCGGGCAAACAGGTCGCTATTGGCATATGTGAGAATATTTTTGGTGATTTTCTTCCAGACACCGAAAGGGAAACCGGACATATCGATATCAAAGGGAGAGAAATCTATAGCGTCTTCTCCCGCAGTCAGAAAACCTGTTCCTCCTGCGGACACCGCCCTTCCCTCCTCTGCCGTATCTCCGCTCCCCTCCTGTCCGGATACAGACTCCTCCAGGAGAAGGAGCTCCTCTATGGGACACACAAAATATCCCTTACAGGGTCTGGACTCTATATATCCTTCGCTGAGCAGCTGGCCATAGGCATAGTCCACCGTACTTCTGGCCACCTGCAGATATTCCGCCAGAAAACGCGTGGAAGGAAGCTTCTCTCCTGCGAGCAGCTTCCCTTCCCTGATTTCCTTCTTAACATGTTCATAAATCTGCTCATACAGACAGCTCCCGCCGCCCGTATGCAGCTGAAAAGTCATTTCGTTCAAACTTCTCTCCCTGTAGGCTCTATTTCTTGTTCTGCTCCCGCAGAATCTGCTCCTTCATCTCTCTGGCTTTGTCCTTGATGCGTGCGTTCGCCCCGGAGGAAGTGATCACGGAGCTCAGCAGCTTGGTGGCCACATCGTACTCCTTAAACCGTATTGCGAGCACGGACAGCAGATAGTCAATGGTAATGGTATTCATCCCGCATATGGGAAACATTTCGCTCTGTCTGGCCTCCGTAAATCCTCTGTAGGCATTTTCCAGAAGCTCATCCTCCTGCCTTGCCAGCTCTTCTATCAGCTTCGTATCCGGATTCTCCTTCTCCCGCAGACTTTCTCCATACCCCCGGAGCAGCCAGGCGTTGCGCAGACAGATGTATGCCTTTTCGCTTGTCCTCGCCCGTTTTACCACCGCATTTACAAGGGCAAGCTGATATCTCTCTATAGCCTGTGCATAGCTGTAAGTCTCATCGTTATAATCGGTGAGATGCACAGTCTGGCTGATTTTCTCCTTGATCAGCTTGGCCTGTGCCGCCGTCACATTGGTAAAGAAACGAATCAAAGCGGCATACCCACAAATAGGGCACATTACCACCTCGTATTTGGCGGCATCGATACCCTCGTATCTGGCCCTCAGGTCCTGATCCGAACCCAGCATCCGCGCTTTGCTGGTCTTCATGATTTTGGCCGTAAAAGGGCTGTCGCACACCGGACAGACGAATGACCTGTCGTATATCAGATCCTTCTCCTGCGGTTTCGGCGGTGCGACAGGGACAGGCTTCTGCCTGCTTTCCGCCTTTTTCGGTTCTTCAAAAAGGTCCATGCCCTCCATATTCCCCAGGCCGAGATTTTTCAGTCCTGAAAAAATTCCCATGTCACCCCTCTTACCTTTCCACTGTTTGTGAAGCTGTTCACGCCATTTTCTCTAATTCCCCTTGGGCAGTACAAAAGAACTTTTCAAAGACACAATTCTGTTGAAAACAAGTGCGTCCGGCCTGGAATCTCTGGAGTCCACACAGAAAAATCCCTGCCGCACAAACTGAAAACGCTCCGGGCTTACCGCTCCGGCCAGATTCGGCTCCAGACGGCAGTCCTTTAAGACGGTGAGCGAGTTCGGATTCAAATTCAGGCTTCCGTCCTCTACATTATACACGCCTTTCTCCTCGTCAATAATATTCTCATACAGGCGAACCTCCGCGGGAACCGCAGTGGCCGCGGCCACCCAGTGAATGGTCCCCTTCACCTTCCTGCCGTCCGGACTGTTCCCGCCCCTGGAGGCCGGGTCATAGGTGCAATGTACTTCTGTGATATTCCCATTCTCATCCTTAACACACCCGGTACATTTCACAAAATACGCATTCATCAGCCGCACTTCGTTGCCAGGGAACATCCGGAAATACTTCTTCGGCGGCTCCTCCATAAAGTCTTCTCTCTCGATATACAGCTCCCGGCCAAAGGGAACCTCCCTGCTGCCCAGCGCCTCGTTCTCCGGATTGTTCCCCACAGGCAGCATTTCTGTCTGCCCCTCCGGATAGTTATCGATAACCAGCTTTACAGGGTCCAGCACCGCCATCATACGGGGTGCCTTTGCCTTCAGGTCTTCACGGATACAGTACTCCAGCATGGCGTAATCCGCCGTGGAATGGGCTTTGGACACCCCGCAGAGCTCCACGAAGCGTCTGATGGAGTCCGGCGTGAATCCTCTTCTGCGCAGCGCCGCGATGGACACCAGCCTGGGGTCGTCCCAGCCGTCCACGATTCCCTCCTGCACCAGCTTCTTGATATACCGTTTTCCGGTCACCACATTTTTCAGATATAGCTTTGCAAATTCAATCTGCTTCGGCGGATTGGGATACTCCAGCTCTCTCACAACCCAGTCATACAGCGGTCTGTGATCCTCGAATTCCAGCGTACAGATGGAATGGGTAATCCCCTCGATGGCATCCTCTATCGGATGGGCAAAATCATACATGGGATAAATGCACCATTTGTCCCCGGTATTGTGATGAGACATATGCGCCACACGATAAATCACAGGATCCCGCATATTGATGTTCGGAGAAGCCATGTCAATACGGGCGCGTAGCACCTTCTCCCCATCTCCGTACTTTCCGTCCTTCATCTCTTCAAAAAGCCGCAGATTCTCTTCCACAGAGCGTCCGTTAAAAGGATCATCTTTGCCCGGCTCTGTCAGCGTTCCTCTGTATTCCTTAATCTGCTCCGCCGTCAGGTCCGACACATAGGCCTTACCTTTTCTGATCAGCTTTACCGCCGCTTCATACATCTGTCCGAAATAGTCCGACGCGAAGAAAAGCCGGTCCTCCCAGTCGGCCCCCAGCCACTGAATATCTTCCTTGATGGATTCCACAAATTCCACATCCTCTTTCGTGGGATTTGTGTCGTCAAAACGCATGTTAAATTTCCCGTTATACTTCTGTGCCAGGCCGTAATTCAGAAGAATACTTTTGGCATGACCGATATGCAGATATCCGTTGGGCTCCGGCGGGAAACGGGTATGCACTGTCTCGTATACTCCTTCCGCTAGGTCTTTATCAATAATCTGTTCTATAAAATTTCTGGATTCCGTCTCACTCATGTTTTCGTCCTACCCTTTCGTCTCCTGCACAACCGCATTTTTCAGGGATGCAGCCGTCTCCGACCCCTGCATGCATTACTTTATATTATAGCATATGCCCGTATCACTTTTCAACAAATTATTTTACGGATTGGATGATGCACACCTGTTTTCCGGGGAAATATGCGCTGTGGAACACTTCTTTCAATGATGGAACAGCCGGATTCCCGTGAATGCCATTACCATATCGTGCTTATCGCAGCATTCTATCACCGCATCGTCACGCATGGAACCTCCCGGCTGTGCGATATACTTCACGCCGCTCTTGTAAGCCCTCTCAATATTGTCTGAAAAAGGGAAGAAAGCGTCGGACCCCAGGGTCACATTCCGCATCCCGTCAAGCCAGGCTCTCTTTTCCTCTCTGGTGAATACGGGCGGCTTTACTTTAAAGGTCTTCTCCCACACGCCGTCCGCAAGCACATCCATATATTCGTCTCCCATGTAGACGTCGATGGCATTGTCTCTGTCCGGCCTGCCCAGCTTGTCCACAAACTGCAGATTCATCACCTGAGGGGACTGACGCAGGAACCAGTTGTCCGCCTTCGTGCCTGCCAGCCTGGTGCAGTGGATGCGGGACTGCTGGCCTGCTCCGATGCCGATGGCCTGGCCGTCCTTCACATAGCAGACAGAATTGGACTGGGTATATTTCAGGGTAATCAGCGCTATCTTCATGTCGATCAGCGCCGACCGGGGGATTTCCTTATTGACAGTGACGATGTTGGACAGCAGGTCGCCGTTGACATCCAGCTCGTTCCTCCCCTGCTCAAAGGTAATTCCGTACACCTGCTTTTTCTCCTGAGGAGCCGGGATATAGTCCGGGTCAATCTGAATGACATTGTAGCTTCCGCCCTTTTTGGCTTTCAGCAGTCTGAGAGCCTCCTCCGTATAACCGGGGGCGATACAGCCGTCGGACACTTCCCGCTTGATCAGCTTCGCCGTATCCCTGTCACACACGTCGGACAATGCGATAAAGTCCCCGAAGGACGACATTCTGTCCGCGCCTCTGGCTCTGGCATAGGCGCAGGCCAGCGGAGAAAGCTCTCCCAGATCGTCCACCCAGTAAATCTTCGCCAGGGTCTCGCTCAGAGGCAGGCCCACCGCCGCCCCCGCCGGGGACACATGCTTGAAGGAGGTGGCCGC
>JAAWLQ010000299.1 GCA_022797995.1 Lachnospiraceae bacterium | reverse complement strand
GCAATGAGCACAATGAGAACAAGCACCAGAACCACCGCGGCTGCGGCAATCGGCAGCACAAAGGGATACTTTTCCAGAATACCCTTCACTGTCGCTATCATTCCGCCGGCTTCCGTCTCTTCTGCCCTGCCGCCTGTCCCGTCGGAGCCGGTTTCCTGTCCGCCGGCGGAAGCGTTTTCTCCGGTTTCCACACCGTCGTTTGCATTGTCGCCTGTATCTCCACTCTCTCCGGAACCGTCACTTCCGGAAGACCCATTTTCCGAGTTTTCTGCGCTTCCCTTATCTCCGGAGGCATCCCCAAAAGCACCGTCTGAACCTCTTTCCTCTCCCGCGGGCAAATCCATGGCGGAGACTCTCACGTCAAACTGCATAGACACAGTTCCGTCCGTGAGAACAAACGGACGAAGTGCCCCGTCCAGCAGCTCCCCGGGAATCCTTGCCCGCACCCAGTAAATTCCGCCGGTGGCAAGGCTGGAAAGCACTGTCTCCAGGTCCCCGTCCCCATATAAATTCACATACCTGCCCCCGCTGATTCTGGTCAGCGCCGCCAGCTCCTTTTCCGCTTCCGACTGTTCCGCCGAGCTGACCGCAACCACCTCCACCGGATAGGTATCCGCCTGCAGCTTCAGATACAGCTCCTCTTTCGTAACACCACTGGCCGTATCGTCAATTCCATCCGTAATTACAATGGTCCGATAATAACAGGGATTCCCTTCCACAGGCTCCGTCTTCGGCATGGTATTGTAAATCGCATCATAAATTTTACTTTCCTGACCGTCGAACTCAATTTCTTCCGCCGCATTGGCCAGATCGTACCGGTCGCTGGTAAAATCCTGCAGCACTGTCAGATCTTCGCCGAATGTAACCAGTTTATACTGCTCATTCCCGGGAATATCCTGAATCAGTCTGTCTATATATACTTTGACGTTATCCCGCATATCCTTTGGCATGGATGTGGAGATATCGAGAAGAATCGTTGTGCGGACAGTTACGCCACTGTCCGCCAGGAGACCGCTGTCCACGATTTCCAGTCCCTGATTGGAACACTTACAGCCAAGGCTGTCCGGATTTATCTCTCCGGCAATGTACATGTCAACATTCTGCTCCCATGCATATGCCTGGGCTAAAACGGCGCTTTCCTTCCCGTGACAGACCGTCCCCGGGAACAGCAGAAGCGCAAATGCGCTTAACAGTATCATGAATCTCCTGACGAACATAGTGTAATCTGCCTCCTTGAATTCAGCCTCTGAATGCGCTTGCCAGGCTCTCATCCGTCTCACGGATGGCATTGGCCGCCGCATCCAGTTCACTTGCAAGACCTTCGATAATCTGCGGCAAAGTCTCGCTGAGAATCGGATACATATCGCCCATAAACTGCTCAATAAATGATTCCTGCGCGGCACCTTCCCAGCGGGAAGCCACATCTTCAATCCTATTCCGCAGCGATGCCACTTCCTCGTTCATCGCCTCCATACGCTGACGCAGGAATACGGCACCGTCATTCAGCTCCTGGGGAGTCATCATAATTCTTTCGGCCATTTTAAAGTCCTCCTTTTTATTATCTATTTTTCCGTCAATACTGTACTTCTGCCACAGCATCGGCGGCTCTAAAAACCTCTTCGTATTTCTGCGAAGCGGCTGTTAGATTCCCACTCATGTGTTCAAATACTTTCGCGTAATCCTCCAGATTTTTCAGCAGATCATTTTCAAATCTGGCGAAAAACTGCTTTCCCGCATCGGAATCCCAGTCCTGCTTCAACTGTTCAAACGATGCCTCGATATTGGAGCGGAGGGTCTCCAGCTCCTCACATTTTGCTGTAAGCACACTGCTGGCCTGTGCAAAAGCGTCACTGTCAATCATGAAATCCATTTTCTACTCCATTTCCGCACTGTCTTCTGCGCATAACGAATTTACGATTTCCGTAATTCCTCCGGCAGCATGGCATTCACAGTCTTCGTCTCCTCAGCCGCCTCTTCGGTACGCCCAAGCGCCTCAAGAAGCGTCACCCGCACCAGTCTGGGTTCGGCCTTCTCCGGCTGCAGCGTAATCACATAGTCCAGCAGCTCCAGAGCTTTCTCATACTGCTCCATATCCCGCAGGCACATGACTCTCAGCAGATAGGCGTCGAGATTCCCCGGAGAAGCCAGGGACTGGCTGCGGAATTCATTAACCGCATCTTTATACAGAGGAAGCGCTTCCTCCATGCGTCCGGACAGTTTCAGGGCAAGGGGGATATAATAACGGGCGGTCTCCCTGCTGTAAGCATCCTGCGACTTCTCAAGAAGCTGTTTTGAATAGTCCAGCACCTTATCGTATTCGCTGGTGGACAGATGGCAGTTGGTCAGCAGGAAGATCACGTCCGCATCGAACTCTCCCGCCTTCTCCGCCAACGCCTTCGCCTCTTCCAGCGCCGTTAT
Source organism: Lachnospiraceae bacterium (assembly GCA_022797995.1). Classification (GTDB taxonomy): domain Bacteria; phylum Bacillota; class Clostridia; order Lachnospirales; family Lachnospiraceae; genus Acetatifactor. The sequence goes on along the minus strand of JAAWLQ010000299.1, from coordinate 3,083 downwards.
GGCTGAGGCGATATCTTCCTGTCCCGCATAAATCTGCGCTCTTTCTCTGCAGATTCTCCGGCGGATTCCATCATCGGTTTCCTCCGCCTGCTCCAGGTCTGTCAGAACGGCAAGGGCCTCGTCCACCTTCTTCTGCTCCATAAGCAGCGTCACTTTGTCCAGCACAAATCCCGGATCCTTCGGGAATATTGCGATGGCATCCCCCAGAACTTCTTCTGCCTTCGCATACTGTTTCAGCTGCATTAAGACACAGAACTTCAGATGATATCCTTCAAACACATCCGGGTTCGTCAGAATTGTCTCATCCAGGGTCTGCAGCGCCTCGGGAAAATGATTCCCCTGCAAAAGCAGTCGCGCCTTGCGGATACGAATATCCGGCCGGAGCGCATCCCGCTGGATAGCCTTCGAGTAATTGCGGATTGCCATATCCGGCTCTCCCTTTTCCTCATGGAGCAGGCCGATGCTGTAATACAGCTGCGCGTCGTCATAACCGTTTGCTATGGCTTTATTGTAATTTTCAAATCCAAGAGCCACATCCCCCTGCAACAGGGCGATACTACCCAAATGGAAGTAGGCCAGTCCGGATGTGCGGTTTATCTTCAACGCCTTCTCAAACTGCCTCTTCGCCTCGTCCAGCCTGTCAAGATTTGCATTGGCAATGCCTTTCGACAGATAGATGTCGATATCCATTGGATTCTCCTTCTCTGCCTTATCGTAATAAACCAGCGCCTCCTCATGCCTGCCCTGTCCTGCCAGTACCGCCCCCTGAGTGAGATATTCCTGTACCTGTAAATTGTCCATTTTTCTGACCATTCCTTTCCGCTGCGCGTTCCGGTTCCCGGCCCTTCGCCGCTTTTCCTTTTTCCCAATTCTGATTATGCTTCAACCGCTGATAACAGGAATGCTGTCACCCCCGCCGCGACACATAGCATAATCCCTATCCCTGCGAAAATCCAGAACATAATCTTGCGTCCGGCATCCCTCTGGTTTTCATATTGCCTGCCCTCCGGAATAACTTTACAGGGGCTGCCATCTCTTGTAGTAAAATACCGGACGGGAAGCTCCCTGCCGATATCCTTCCGCCCCAGATCGGCCACGGACCATTCGGAGTGCAGCTCCTCCATCCTCCCGTTTATCCACACACGAAAGATCGGTTTGCTGTTAGCCGCATTATAGTCATAGACAGGATATGTTCCCTGCCCCAGGATCCGGTCCTTCGCCATCAGCTCATAATCCGGAACGTTTCCCCTAAATCCCACCAGCGTCCCCACAGTTCTGGTGCCGCCTTTATATCCGAACCTGCGCCAGAGAAAAACGCCAATCAGCAGGAAAATAACCCCGGTGATTCCCAGCGACAGAGGAATCATCAACATAACAACAGAATCACTGAGCATCTTCCTCTCCTCTCACGCATTCAAAATATGGGAAAACTTCAACGAAAGGCGGCGACGCAAGCTTCACCGATTTTCCGATATCATGGATTTTCTGATATACACCGTCCCCCATGCCTGTAAAATCCTTCAGGAAGCCCGATTTGTCAAAATCCACAATGACACCGCCCAGGCCTGTCTTATTCATCAGGTCAAAGAAATCATTGTCAAACAGCTTGTCCTGAGCAAATTTCTCCAGCACCCTTCTGCCCAGGCCCTTATTGTCCGTACTATCCAGGCCCTCGAGAATATCTTTCGTAATGCCCAGTCCGTCGTTTGCAACGGATGCGATATTGGAAATCTTATCCAGATTATATGACAGATCTCCCGGCCTGAACCGAAATGCGGTATTCTTAAACTGCCAGAACTCATAACGCATCTTTTCCATCATATTCTTGAAGAAGCCCATATCCCCCACCTGTCGGGTCCTAAACCAGTTTCCCGGATCTCTCATAGCCATTTTAAACAGAGTCGCCTGATAGCTGAAGGACTGCTTGATATTGGTAAACAAAGTAGTGCGCAGTCCTGCGGAAGTGCTGGTGGTCAGCTTCTGGTTCAGTATCAGCGCCTTCGTCCCCTTCCAGATAGACTTCAACGTTACTTTCGTGGTCAGCTTGCCGTCAGACCCTCTGGCCAGTTCCTTGAAGGCAAATCCTACCCCATTCTTACCCAGAAAACCTCCCGCAATCTTTCCGATGGAATGTACCAGAGTAATAACGCCTGCAATGGTATCGGTAATCTCAATGGCACTTGCCGCTTTATAAGAAGCTCTGTTCAGCTCTCTGTCATGGAAATTGTGATCCCGAAGCACCTGTGCCAGGGTATCCCGGTCCCCATATATTTTGGCCATTGCCGGGTCCCCGGTCCTGCTGGCACTGATAGCCTGCACGGAAGTAAAGACATTCGTCACCGCATTGACCGAGGCAATCACCGCTGTAATCACCGCAGCCACGGTAACTAAAACCGCTCCTAATGTTATCACCGTGGCTGTAGCCAGAGCCACAACGGCGGTAACCGCGGCAAGCACAGCCACCACTGCCTCACCGATCTTAATCACGATGTCCAGGCAGTTCATAATCAGCTCTTTCCCGCCGCCACATTTCCACCAGTGCTTAATCTCTTTCCCCAGTGTGTCGATTGCGTCCATGACATCCTCGCCGCCCTGAATCAGCCAGCCCAGAACCGGCACATTCTTCATGTCACACATAAAGGAGGTCCAGGCCTGCTTGTACCAGGGCGCCTTGAGCTCCGGATTCTTCTGGAAAAAGGACTCCTGATTGTCCTGAATCATTCTCTCCACATCTTCATCCACCCGCTTCGCCGTGTCATGCAATTCCCGCGTCTTCTCAGCAAGTGTACGCGCGCTTTCCTCCCGATTCCGCAGCTGGGCAATCTTCTGATTGACATAATAATCCGCATTGCTCAGGGCGGAAGACATTCCGCCTTCCACCGAATACATTTTCTGCTGAACCTTCCGGCTCAGGTCCTCGCAGTACTGATTCAGCTCGTCGGCCAGCCGATTGGCCTCGGTTGCCGCACCTGACAAATCCCCATATCTCAATGAGAGAACCACTTTTCTACCCCCTGTTACACTTTCTATCTTCCACCGTTTTTCTCCCGGCCGGTTCAGTACGCTTCTCTGCCACAGCCCCA
>JAAWLQ010000298.1 GCA_022797995.1 Lachnospiraceae bacterium | reverse complement strand
CCTACAGCATTCCGTATGTTTATGACCAGAAGTAAAATGGTAAAAGGACTTCCATTTGAAGCAAAATTGCCTGAACAGACAATAACAAGAACAGAAGCAAAAAATGCTTTTCATGAATTACGAAAGCAGGCAGCTGATATTCCGGAAATGTCACTTGATGAAATCAATGCTGAAATTCTGGCGGTAAGAGCGGAAAGAAAAAGGTAGCTATCTATGGATTATTATGCAGTAATTGACACAAATGTATTGCTGTCGGCTTTGCTTTCTAAAAATGAAGATTCAGCTACAGTTAAGGTATTAGACGCTGTTTTTGAAGGAAAGATCATTCCGTTGTATCATCAGGATATTTTAACGGAATATGACGAGGTACTTCATAGAGAAAAATTTCATCTGCAAGAGGAAGTAATACAGATAGTTCTTGATGCAGTCAGGCAGTATGGGGTCGAAGTGTTTCCACAACCTACAGGGGCAGTCCTGATTGATATGGATGATCTTGTATTTTATGAAGTAGCTATGGAAAAGCGGGATGACGATGCCTACCTGGTCACAGGTAATCAGAAACATTATCCATTTAGGGATTTTATTATTACCCCTGCGGAAATGGTGGCGATTATTGAAGCAGCAGGAGAAAATTAGCGCCTTGTGGGAAGACACAATCGGGATTGGGGGACATAGTGAACATAATCGAATATTTCAGAGCAGATAACGCTATCAGAAAGCAATCCGGGAGGCTGATATGAAAAAATTAGGATTAGTAGGCGGTATGGGGCCCGAATCGACGATTCCCTATTACCATGATATTGTTTACGGAGTACAGGACAGAATCGGGAAAGATTTTTTTCCGAACTTAACGATTGAAAGTGTAAACGTGTTTGAGGTTCTGAAATTCTGTAAGGAAGAGAAATACGAGGAACTGACGGATTATCTGATGCAGGCAATCGGAAGGCTTATAAGCGCCGGGGCGGATTTTGTAGCATTGTCCGCGAATACGCCGCACATTGTATTTGACAGATTACAGGAACGCTCCACAGTGCCATTAGTCAGCATAGTCGAGACTGCATGTGAAGAGGCGGTTCGACGGAATCTACGAAAAGTCGGATTGCTGGGAACTGTATTTACCATGACTGGAGAATTTTTTAAAAAGCCTTTTTATAAAAGCCATATTGAGATTACAATTCCAACTGTGGAAGAAATGGAATACATCAATGATAAAATCGTTACGGAACTGGAACGCGGCATTGTCAAAGAGGAGACACTGCATAACTTTCAAAGGATTATCGCGCGTATGCAGCAGGAGGAAGGGATAGAAGCGGTTATCCTGGGCTGTACAGAGCTGCCGCTTTTGCTGAATGACGAAGTCAGTCCTGTTCCCTGTCTGGATACTATGAAGATACATGTGCGGCATATCATTGACTGGATTGTGGGATTTTAAATGTTACTGTTATGAGGGGGGATATGATACACTATGAGTAAATATACCGTATATATTGATGAAGCGGGAGATCTAATATATACAATTTGGCGTAAAAATACAACACAGATTTTGAGAGCGGCAGAACAGTTTTGTGATTTCGACAGGCATAGAAAAACCGCCGCCTTTTTCTTTATTCATGGAAATCTCTTCTCTGGTCCTGATACATCTCATTATTCATCATTTCCGGATTTTCTCCGATAAAGGCTTTTGCCGCTTCCTCATCGCCCTGAAGCTGCCACATAAACCATGCCACAACATAACCATCTTCCGAATACTGTGTCTTTCCGTGGTCCGTATTTTTGCGCCGCAACATCACTTTATCGGCAGAGATATCCTCATAAATTGCCGTCAGCCCCTCGCCCGTTACGACCCAGTCATCTCCTCCGCCTTCCCCGGATATCAGCATAATGGGAACAGTTATCAGTGTGGCATTGTAAGGCCACTCCAGAGCCTGGGCCAGTTCCTTATTTGTCGGAGACAGGGCCACTGCGGTTTTATATATATTCTTATGCGTCGTATTTGTTATCGCGTTAATTACGCCCACACCGCCCTGGGAGTGGCCGATGATTCCCACATTATCAAAATCAATTTTCTGATAAAAAACATTTTCCTTATCATTAATTATCTGATTGTCATTCAGTTTTTGCAGGCGTGAGATGCACATTTCAGCTCCGAAAGCATTCCATGAGTGGGTTTCTTCCGTTGCAATGACAAGAAAGCCCCAGGACGCATAATGCTCATAGATGGGTTTCGACTTAGAGGCTTTCCAGCCGGTTCCGTTGCAGACAACAATGACAGGATAGATTTTCTCTTCTGTCTCAAGTTTCTTCGGATAGTATATTTCATATTTTTCAAACACCTGTGGAGCGGCTTCTTCATAATAGGAAACCTCGTATGCGCCGTCCCCGAGATATTTCGCTTCGATGTCTCCGCCGGCTTCTATTTTGTGTGTATAATCCTTTGGGAGTGTAGACATCTTTGATAAAAACACAAGCAAAATCACAAGAAAAGCGACTATACAGAGAAGTATGATTCCCATGATTTGTAAAGCTTTCTTCATATTTGCTATATCCCCTTTCCTTTCTTGACAAACTGATAGATAGTATGTTATGTTTGAATGGTACTAAAGTACCGTTTCTAAAACAGTATAGCATTGTTCCTTTTGTAAAACAAGCAGGCATAAAGGAAACGGTACGAATATCCAAAAAAATTCCTTTTCTGAGTGGGTGAAAAATGGGCGGAAATGCAAAAACAACGGAATTTTTAAAAGAATGTCTTGCAGATGCACTGATTATGCTGCTTGAAACAAAACCGATTGAAAAGATAACAATTCCCGAAATTGCGGAGAAGGCAGATGTGGGGAGGACCACTTATTTCAGAAATTTTACAGGCAAAAATGAAGTGGTAACTTTTAAGATTATTCGGCTGTGGGACAGATGGGCAGAAGAACACCATCTGAACAAGCCGCGGGGTTATGAGGTGAGCAATGCACTTGATTTCTTTTTATTTAATTACAGCATTCGCGAAATCCTTAATCTGATTTATAAAAGAGAACTACAGTCTGCATTATACGATGCATTTTACTGTATTATCATGCCGCAGCAGGGAGCCTCCTCCATTGAACGCTATAAGAACAGTTTTTACTGCTATGGGCTTTTTGGTTTGTTGGATGAATGGATTAAGTGTGAATTCAGGGAATCTCCTGAAGAAATGACGGAAATCTTCAGACGGGAGATAGTATCGGATTAAGAAACTGGTTAGAGATAGAATGAAAGACTTTGAAAGTTATGCAGGGAATCAGGGAAAGGATGGGACAAATGAGCGATATATGGAATATGCTTGGAATAGAGCCAACGAATGACAAAAAAGCCATAAGAAGAGCTTTTGCGGCGCAGTCCAGGCTTCATCATCCGGAGGAGGAGCCGGAGTATTTTGCGGCGCTGAACCAGGCGTATAAGGAGGCTCTGGACTATGGGGCAGGCGGGGAGAAAAAATGGGAAACACCTGATTCTTTCCTTCCGGAGAGAAGAACCAAAAAAGAGACAGAATATAGAAAATCTCCTCAGGAAAGCGGGGAGGAAGAATCCTATGGGGAGGAATCTGCCCGCGGAAAAGCGAAGGAAAAAGCGTGGAATTTCAAATTGACCCATGAAAATGAGCGCGTTAAGAATGAAAATACGCTGGACGAAAAAACGCAGGAAGAAACGGAAGACAGCGCATTCATTCATGAAAAGAAGCAGGAGGAAGAGAAAGACAGCGCTTTTGTTCATGAAAAAAAGCAGGAGGAAGAGAGAGACAATGCTTTCGTTCATGAAGAGACGCAGGAAAAGCAAACCCATGAGGTTACAGACAAAGAGCAGGACAAAGAAGCCGCCAGCGAGGAAAGCTCTCTGCTGAGACGTCTGGATCAGGCGGCGGAGCAGGTCATAAGAAAAAGCATGGAGACCGGAGCGCTCCATGACTTTATCGTCCTGTTTGAGAATCCCAAACAGGCAAAGCAGGCCGATACCTGGAAACGTTTTTTCCTCACAGAAGCTTTTCTGGGAGAGCAGTTTTCGGAGGAATTCGGAAAAGGATTGCTTACCTATTTATCAGAACAGACCATCTGCCCTGGCGATAATCTGCCAATGGGCCTTCTCCAGGAGCTTGCCATTGCGTACGCCTTTATTCCCCATTTTGCGGGAGAGGAATATTTTGAGGGCCAGAAATATCCGAAGGAATGGTACAAGGTCTCCGTGGAAAATACCTTTCCGGGCAGGCGGTACACCGCCGAAATCTTCAACATGCAGGGACGGGAATGCGATCTGAAATCCATGACCAACCGCATTTTGCGACAGCCTGCCAACAAGGTGCGGCACAACGCCTTTTCCGACTATCTGGCCATGAAGGAGATGAGCAGGGACGGGAGGCTAACTGCCGGAGAAAGGGAGGTCTGGCAGCATACTCTGGGAGCCTGCCAGCCATATTATCTGTTCGAGCGCAACGGCAAACGAATAGGAGGCGCGGATTACGAGTCCCGCAGTGAATGTGTGGTGAAGCTGTATGTCCAGTGGCTGAAGGACGAGCAGCTGCCGGAGGAGGTACTGCTGTTCCTCTATAAAAAGCTGGACTTCAAGGCGCTGGAGCGCAGCAGTACCAGAGGACTTTACTGCAGGCTGAAAGAAGAAGTACTGCGCCAGCTGCCCCGGGCGGAGGAGATTCTGTTCGGAGAGGATGGAAAGGAGCAGCTTATCACGAAGCTCTATAGAACCTATTCCGCCATCATCAATGACAATCAGACCAATTACGACAAATTCATCTATGGAGAAACCCCGGAAATCAGAGACCGGGCCCGGGCCTTTTTCGCCCTTCCGGAATGGGAACAGCTCAAGAATGAAAAAGCATTGTTTGAACGGATTTACAGCACGTCCAAAAGGATTGTGATGCCCCGAACCGTGGCAGAGACACTGGTCAGGCATCTGGTCCAGGGGGACTTTCCGGAGCCTGAGAGGACAATGCTGATAGAAAGCCTGCTTCGTTCCCTTGCCACGGAGAAAATGTGCCAGGAGCTGGATTATCGATATGAAATCACCTTGAGTTCCACAGACCTTAAGGATATCGGAGACAACCCTGATTTCTGGCAGTATTTTCTCATGCGGGGATTCGGGTTCCGCCATGCAAAAGTCAGAGGCAGCTGGGAGGAAGATTATATTTATGCTATGGATGGCCAATGCTATCTTCCCGCTTATATTAATTATATTTATGCGCCTTCCCGGGCGTGGCAGAGGCGTTTCGTGGGATTCGATGAAGAGAGGGAAGAGATACGGGAGCCAGTGAGCCTTGTCTGCCCCATGCCGGGAGGCAGGAGTCTCAGGGTAGAATTCCATTATCATTATTGTCTGTATTTTGTGCGGAATTCCGTGGATGATTTTGTGAACGATTCCGTGAACGATTCCGTGAGCCGAAAAGGAGCGAACCATACAAATATTACTTGCCTCGTCAAATCTTGAAATCGGAACAAAAACGGAACAAGACAAATAAAAAAGCAACGTATACAGA
>JAAWLQ010000297.1 GCA_022797995.1 Lachnospiraceae bacterium | reverse complement strand
ATGATGATGGGGCCGGAACCTATGATCAGTACTTTTTTGATATCAGTTCTCTGCGGCATATTTGAAAGCCTCCTTTTATTATAATTCCGCAATGTCCCGCCCGGCACCCCTTCGCACCAGTTCCTGCGGAAAAGTTTCAGCCAACTTATTTTATCATAACTCCTGCTGTTTGACAAATATTTCTGCCAGGATTCTTGTGAGACCGGAGAAAGCGTGCTACAATACTCACAAAGGCAAATCAGGCAGAAACGGATAGACAGGAAAACGGCAGGCATTGATGGCATTTAATAAAAAATCAGATAACCGTCCGGTACCCTGTCTGAAATGTTGCAAATACAGAGCCAGATTACAGACGAAATTAAGGAGACAGCTATGGACATAAAAGAACTTACAGAGCTGCTGGTCACATCCAGCGAGCAATTCAATCAGACCAGATTCATCCCCTGGTGGCAGGGTGACCATGAAAATTCTACCTATTATTATCAGCGGATAGAGGATAAGGTCGTACAGGACGCCATGACCTGTATCTCCCAATGCGGAAAGGAAATCCTTCTGGCTCCGGTGGGCCACAGCGGGCTCACGCTGTTCCATCTGCTGGTGTGGCATAATTTCCATGAGCTGGTGGAGGCGCTGCTTCGTGACGGTATCCTCTCCGGTCCGGATATCGCTGTGACAGACCACAAGGGCCACGGCCGTACTCCCCTTCTGCTGGCCTGCGCCCTGGGAAACCTTGCCATGGTCCGGCTTTTGCTGGAGTATGGCGCAGACGACTCCCGCCGGGATGACCGTGGCATGAACGCATATCATTTTCTGGCATACCCCAGATTTGAAGATCTGGCCGTCGACTTTACCTGCCTGGAAAACAGCGTGGAGCAGAGAGGAGAAATCGCAGGGCTGCTGACCTGTGACATCAATCTGAAAAATGCCAAAGGCCTTACACCTCTGGAGCATCTGGTGTCCACCGAATACAGCTCCAATTATACCTGGCCCCTGGCCGAAGTTTTCCTGGAAAAAGGGGCTTCCACCGACTATGTGGATGAAGACGGCAACACGCTCCTGATGCTGGCCAGGCGGAATAATCACAGAACCGCCGCCCTACAGCTGATGAAACACTGCCCTGACCTGATAAACACAGCGAACAAAAACGGTGTGACGCCGCTGCAGCACGCCGTCGAGTATCGGAACATGGCCATGTACATCGCCCTGACCGACCATGGGGCAAAGCCGGAACCTGGCCAGTCCATGGATCTGTACCCATTGGAGCAGATTACAGAGAATGCCTTCGCCGATGTGAACAACGACAATAGGGACAGTCTGAGTCTGGCGCTGTATCTGGCGGAAAAGCTGATTCGCCGGCTCGACCCGGACGATGATGACGAGCTGGGAGAAATGATGTCTGTCCTGCACAATGCCCTGTACTGCGACCCCGACGCCCACATCCTGGACGTCTGTCAGGAAGCCGGACTGGACTTTACAATGCCGGTTTACTACCATGGCGAGCAGCTGTGCATTCGGGACAAATGTCTTGAATTATGCCATAAGACAGGCATCCTCGACAAATTGGCCTCGCTGGGTGTGGATATGAATCGTGCCGTGCTAAGGGGCAGGACTCCCGCCAATATCCTGGCCTCCGGAGCCAGAATGTCCGACAGCCGGGAGGAAGCCTTTTTTACAGAAGCGGCGGCTTACTTTTCCGCGGAATCCATGGAGCAGATGGACAGCAACGGAGAAGCCGCCGTCCATCTGGCCGCGGGAAGCGGCCATACCGGCATGTTGCAGGTCATGATAGAAAAGGGCGTGAACATCAATCTCACCAAAGATGCGCCTGCGGACGCAGGGACCACAGCTCTTCATGACGCCTGCGGAAACGGCCATGCGGACGTGGTAAGATTGCTCATGGACGCCGGCGCGGACGACACCCTGAGAAATCTGAAAGGCGAGACCCCCGCCCATTTTGCTGTGATGAAGAAAAAATATGGGAAGACTCTCGACACAGAGCAGAGAATTGCGCTCCTGAAAGAGCTGAAGAACCTGGATCTGGCCAGAGAAGACGGCAGAACCCCTCTCATGCTGCTTGAGGACCTCCACACGCCCCAAAGTCTTCTCACTCTGTTTCTGGAGAGAGGCGCGGATGTGAATCACGCGGACAACAGCGGCATGACCCCGTTGATGCTTTATCCGGACAAGGAAAGCGCCAAAGAGCTGATTCGGGCCGGAGCAGATGTCAACAGCGTGGACAGGGAAGGAAATACTGCTCTGCACTATGCTTTGAGATACGGCACCCCGGAGGATGCCCGCTATCTGATTAAAAAAGGAGCCGATTACAATCGGCCCAATCAGGAAGGGGAGACTCCTGTACAGATCGCGGTGGAAAATGGAATGGATGCAGTACTGGAGCTTATGACGGATATCAGATAGAAATTTACGCAAAATTCAGCCGCCGGAAATTCCTTCGGGCGTTATTAGCAACTCACATCGCTCTTCTATCTTATAAGCGGTAAAATAACGCTCTTCCAGCGGAATCCACAGATCCCGGAATCTGCCGGCGGCTTCTTCACCATTCCGGCGGCGGATGCGTCGGAGCTGTTCCTCCTTCTCAATACTCAGGAACATATGCAGGTGATAATAATCCCATAAAACGGGATGACAGCTGTAAGAGCCCTCTACCACCGTAACGGCACCTGGCGCCACATGAACAGCCGACGACAGTGCCTTCTTTCCGCAGTCATATGCATGATAGGAAAAAGCTTCTCCCCTGCTGAGCGGGAGCATTACTTCTTCCAGAAAACGTTCATAATCCACATTTCCACCTGGCTCCCTCATACGCTGCTCCGTACGCTGTCCGGGCCGCAGGAAAAAATCATCCATATGTAATACAGTACAGCCTGTTTTTTCCTGCAGAACAGACGCAAGCGTTGTCTTTCCTGACGCACATCTTCCATCCACGGCAATCAGCAGATTCTTTTCCCTTCGATTATGAATTCTGTCCAGCAGTTCTGTCAGCACGTCCTTCATGCTTCCTCTCCCGCATTCCTGACCGCTGTTCCCTGTCTGCCGAACGGCACAAGTCCCGTACGATTCAACGCGACCATAATCACAGGAATCAAAATCAGCTGCAATATAATACCCGGAATTGCGTTGAGAAAAGCACCTGCCGCAAACATCTTCCAGGTAAAGCTGCCTCCGCTGATACCCAGCAGCAATGTCTGTACAATTCCCCAGACCACACGTCCCGCCACCATCGCTATGATCATACTGCGATACAATGCAATCACACATTTCCAGCGGGACCGGGAATACAATAATCCCACCACAAGTCCATATGTGGCAAGCTCAAAAGCCATTGCAATTCCTGCCGGGAAAAGAACCGGCATGCCGAACAGAAAATATCGGAGGACAGGAAGCGTAGCTCCCACCGCCAGTCCGTATTGCCAACCGCAGATCAACCCGCACAAAATCACCGGGATGTGCATGGGCAGAAGCATATTCCCAAACTGGGGAATCTGTCCTGTCAGAAACGGAAGCAACAGACCAATTGCCATAAACATGGCAGCCAGAGTCAGTTTAAAGACAGAGCCTTTCTTATTCTCATTCATTTCAAATAACCTCCCATATTTGCTTTATTATGCAATGTACAGTCATGCGGCCCACATGGCATGTCACTATATTTTCATATAATGAAACATTTGTCAAGACATCGTCGAATACTTCCGATGTTCGCAGCCTCATTTACTCCCGTCCGGCTTTTCACCGTCTTTCTCTCTGTGGAAATATTTATCCAGCTCCTTCCTGAGCTCTTCGGTCATTCCCTTTTTGACAGGAATCACCGCCGCGTTCGCCACGTCCCCGATGATCCGGACCGCGAACTCCACGTTTCTGCACATCGCCTTTTCACTGAGAGTGGGCATCAGGTCATTTATGGTATGAATCTCCGCCGTGGCCGTGCCTCTGCTCAGTCCCAGCGCCGGAATCTCATTGTCGCAGAAAGGCGCGGAATCGCTGGAGTGCACCTGTGACTTTATCTCCGCGGAATACCCTGTGATTTTACAGTACTGCTCCGCAAAGGTCTGCAGCTCCTTCTCTCCCGTCACACAGATTCTGTTGGACCCCAGAGCTGTGCCGCACATGTCAAAGTTAAAGCAGAATACGATTCTTTCAAGCATTTCTTTCTCCTGCTCCACATACGCTTTCGACCCCAGCAGACCCAGTTCCTCGCTGCCGCACCACAGAAAACGCATAGTTCTTCTGGGCGGATTTGCCGCAAAATGCCGGAAAATCGCCAGAAGCGCCGTGGTGCCTGTGGCGTTGTCCCAGGAACCCGTACCTACAGGGACAGAATCATAGTGGGCTGTAAGTATGATACTTTCCTCCCGCAGATCTGTTCCCTCTATCACAGCCGATACATTCTGGCTCTCCAGCTCTCTGTCTTCCTGCTCCAGCGTAAGACGGACTTTCTCCACTTCCTCCTGAATCAGCCACAGGGCGTCTGCCGCCGTTATCAGGAAACCCGGGATCACGCCGTTTCTGGAAAAATGCTCCCTCAATCTTCTGGGATACATGGAAGCTTCCTTCTCCGAAAAGTAGTATTTCCCCTGCATCACAAGAAACGCCGCTACTTTTGCAGCCGCCAGACGCTTATACCCTTCCTCGTCGGTAAGCTTATTCAGCAGCACAGCCTTGCCTTCCAGGTCTCCGGCTCCGATGATATCAATTTCCGTCGCATCCTCCAGATAGACCAGCTCGCACTCACTGTCAATGCTGCCAGAACACAGATAGGGCACACAGGGAATCTCCCTCCCTGCCGCCTGCAGGGAACACTTCCTGACTTCCGCATCCGGAATCTGAAAGGGCTTATATTCCCTGCAGATATCCTCCCATCCCGTTTCCTCAACGATGCCGTTGATCTCCCCCATGATCAGCTCTGCGGCTCTCTTCTCTTCCGCGCTGCCGCCTACCCGGACAAAGCTTAATTCCTTTACAAAATCCACCAGTTTCTTCATTTTACCCTCCTTGTAACTCTGCTTTCCGCTCACAAAAGGCTGTCACTTAAGGCTGTGAGATACCCGCTATGGTACTTTGTAAAAAAGCATCACCATATCCGATACTTTGGCCCTTTAATGCGACACCCGCGATTATCTCCTGCAATTTCACATCCACATATACGCTGTATAGGCTGTGTATAGGCTGCATGGCAGCTATATCCGGCAAATACACACAGGCCGCACCATGGGCACGGATATGCCTGTCTGCTCCGGCAGTCCTGTCTCTGCGTCAAATTTCAGAACCGTCAGCTCATCCGAATCCTGATTTGCCGCCACCACATAATCGCCAAAGATATCGAAATCCCTGGGGGACTTCCCTCCTGTGGCAACAATCTGTCGCCGCTTCGGCACTCCCTTTTCATCCAGTGCAAAGACCGCAATGCTGTCACAGCCTCTGTTGCTGACCAGAACCCGGCTTCCACAAATCCGGATAGCCGCCGCCTTACTGCTCCCCGAAAAGCCCTCCGGCAGGGTG
>JAAWLQ010000296.1 GCA_022797995.1 Lachnospiraceae bacterium | reverse complement strand
AGGGAGCCGGGGAGACGGAGGTGGAAGCGCTTCCGGTGACAGACGAGAGACTTCGGATTGCCTGGGACCATGAACTGTACCGTATTCGCCTGAGAATGTGCGGGGATACCTTCGAGATGAGGATTCGGTAGTGTGCATTTTCAAAGGAAATCCTCAGGCATGGTGGTACGGTTGGCTGCATGGGAGTTTAGGAAGAAAATAATGCGGACATAAAAGGTAAGAAAGCAGGAACAGGAAATGAGATGGCAGCTCCGGAAACAGAGCGCAGAATGCGGGGAGGAGAGCGGCAGGACATGGAATTAAACAGGGAAATGCTTTATGTGGGAACGAACTATCATCCACATGACTGGCCGAAGGAGCGGTGGAGAGAGGACATCCGGCTGATGAAGGAAGCCGGACTCAACATTGTGCGCATGGGGCATCTGTGCTGGGACAGTTACGAGCCGGAGGAGGGAGTCTACACTTTTGAATGGTTTGACGAAGTGATGGATTTGTTTGCAGAGGCCGGGATAGGTGTCTTTCTGGACGTGTCCACAAGACCGGCACCGCTGTGGGTTCACAAATTGTGTCCCGGCTGTAATATGTACGGGAGAGGACGCAATTTTCAGGCAAGCCTGAACCGCTATCTGGAAGATGTGGAAGACCCTGGCTTCCAACACTATGCGCTGCGATTCGCAGGGGTTCTTGTGAACCGCTATAAATCGCATCCCGCCCTTTTCGGCTTTGGAATGTGCAACGAGCTGGGAAGCGGCCAGATGTCTTTTTCCGAAAATGCAAGAAAGAGATTTCAGAATTGGCTGAAGAAAAAATACAAAACAACAGAGCAGTTAAACCGGGCCTGGGCAACACAGCGCTGGAGCAGAAAACTGTCTTCCTTTGAAGATGTGGAACTTCCGGTCAATGAGATGGGCCGCGGGGCGCCGGAAAGCTGGCTGGATATGCGGAGATTCTATTCGGACGGGATCGCGGAATATCTGATAAAGCTTCATGATGTGATAAAAGAAAATGCTCCCGGGACTCCGATTTCCGGCAATCTGTTTTCCAATCATGAGGCGCTGGGATTTGATTATCTGAAGCACTGTGACGGTTTTATGGAGTATCCTGCCATGGGGTTTTATCCACAATATGACATGGAGGCAGACAAGCTGCAGAATTGCATCAGCACAGCAAAAGAATATATGAATGAGGCGGGAAGGCCAATCTGGTTCCTGGAGTTCCAGACGGGAAGAGACGGCGTTTTCTGCGGGCCGAAGGGATATCTGCAGATGCTGATGATGCTGGGCATTCTGAATCATGCACAGATGATACTGGGATGGACCTGGAGAAGCATGTACGGCGGTGAGGAACAGTATCATCATGGTATTCTGGGACATGACGGTCTGCCCACACCGAATTATGAAGAGATCCGAAAAGCCTCCGCAGATATGCGGAAACTGTCGGAATATGGATTTCCCTGGGTCCCTGAGCCGGAAATCGGGGTGGCAGTCAGTTCGGAGAGCGGCTGGGTGGCCGACTATCAGAAAGGGCAGTTCCGGCAGCGGAAGAAGGCCTGTGTGGCGCAGGTGCAGAAGGCCTTCTGGAGGATGCAGAGAGAGTATAATGTGGTAAACCTACGCAATCTGAAAAGGAAATACCGTCTGTTGATTGTGCCGGGACATATTCTGATGGATCCGGAGAGTGCGGCTGCCATTCGCAGTTATGTGGAAAATGGCGGAACCGCGATTATGACCGGCTATTCCGCCACTGTGGATGAGAATGGACAGGTGTATACCACACCCAGACCGGGGGCGCTGTCGGACGTGTTCGGTGTCCGGGTGGCAGGATTCTATCGCACGGATATGCCCGGATTCTTCTCGGAAGGCTGTGAAGTGAAAAAGGTGGATGGAAAAGAACGGGAATTGCTGCAGGTTAAACGAAATGATGAAAAGTTGAAAGTCAATATTGATTATTACGAGAATCTGGAGCTGAACGGAGCTTCTGCCTGGGCGGAATATGAAGGGAAAGGTATGTCGGCTGTAACGGTGAATCGTTACGGAAAGGGAATGGCGTTTTATATGGCGGCAGAGACCAATGCCGTGTTTCTGGAATGGCTGGTGGAGAAGCTGGCGGAAGAGCTGGAACTGGCACCTGCACTGAAGGTTCCCGAAGGTATCCAGGCCAGAAAGATTGCGGAGCACCAGTATTTCTATGTAAATACCACCAATCGGAGGGTGGAAGTGCCGCTTGAGGAGGCCGGAAGAGGCGTCCTCTGTGGGAAAGAATATGGAGAAGTGCTGACACTTGAGGGATATGAAAGTGAGCTGGTGACAGGAAAGGAAAAACAGGGGGAGGAACATGCTGATCAAACAGCTTGAAAAGAAGATAAGGTCCCTGAACCTGAATCTGTATGGAATCTGCGAGTATGAGAAGGGTGAGTGGGAAAAGATTACATTGAGGGAATGTAATCCCAAAAACGACGTCTATTCCGTGTCCAAAAGTGTGACTTCTCTGGTCACAGGTATTCTGATCGGAGAGGGTGTAATGAGTCTGGAGGACCATGTGACAGATGTGCTGGGTGGCCTGGCAGATTTTCCTCCAGGGTGGGAAGAGGTGACGGTGGAGCATCTCCTGACACATACCACGGGTCATGCGGAGGGCTGTCTGGACATTGACAGCGCGGATATTTCCAACTGGGGATTTCTGGATTATATTGAAGTTGTGGCAAAGCAGCCGCTTGTGTATGCACCCGGGAAGAAAATGTGTTACAGTGATTCCAACTTTTACCTTCTGTCCCGCATGATTACCGCAAAGAGCGGAAGAATGCTGCAGGATCTGGTCAGGGAGCGCATTTTGATTCCAATGGAGATCATGGGGACGGCCTGGGCTGTCTGCCCGAAGGGATATGCCATGGGAGCCACCGGTCTGTTCCTGGGGGTGGAGGATATGGCGAAGCTGGGGGTGTTGATGCTGCATCACGGCAATTGGAAGGGCCGGCAGCTGGTTCCGGCTTTCTGGACAGAGGAAATGCGGAAAAAGCGCATTGTCTCCAGACATTCTGCTCAGGATTACTATGGGTACGGTATGTGGAGGCGCAGTGATACGGATGCGTCTATTATCAGCGGCAGCAGAGGACAGCGTATTTTCGTATTCCCTGACAGAGAACATGTGGTCGCATGGCAGGGATATACGGGCAGCGCGGGACTGGGACTTCTGATCAACGAACTGCTTCAATTGGAAAAAGGAAGTCTGCAGGGATAAAAGGAAAAGGAAGGAATGACAATGATGAGAAAAGTAAAGCTGGGCGTAATGGGAATGAAGCGGGGCGGAATGATCATCGAGTACTGTAAAAAAGCGGAAAATGCTCAGGTGGTGGCTGTCTGTGACCGCTTTGTGGGCAGGCTGGAGGCGGCGAAGAAGGCGCATAACGATTCATCCATCACCTATTATACGGAATTCGACGAGTTTATCGAGCATGACATGGATGCGGTGGTGCTGGCAAATTATGCCACGGAGCACGCACCTTTTGCCATAAAATGCCTCAGAAAAGGAATTCCTGTGTACAGTGAATGTCTTCCCTGTCAGACTATGAAGGAGGCTGTGGAGCTGATAGAGGCGGTGGAGGAGACAGGAACGCTGTATGCCTACGGCGAGAATTATTGCTATCTGCCGGTGACAAAGGAAATGCACAGACTTTTCTCCGAAGGCAGACTGGGGGAATTTGAGTATGGCGAGGGGGAATATCTGCACAATCTGGACGACGCATGGCATCTTCACACGCTGGGGGATCCAAACCATTGGAGGAATACCATGTATGCCACTTTTTACTGTACCCATTCTATCGGTCCTCTGATCCATATCGCAGGGAAACGCCCTGTATCCGTGGTGGCTTTTGAAATGCCAAACAATGAGCGCATGAAGAAAATGGGGGCAAAGGGGGGACATTCCGCCCTGGAAATCATCACGCTGGAAAACGGCGCGGTAATTAAGAGCCTGCACGGAGTGGGGTGCTCCAGTAATTCCAACTGGTACTGCGCATACGGCCATGAGGGGAGAATCGAGAGCGCCAGAGAAGACGCGGGGGCAGGGGATGTGACCAGAGTCTATGTCCATAAGACCCGGGAGAATCCCAACCTGCTGGAGACGGATTACCTGCCGAAGGATGAGTTGGAGGATACTTCGCAGTTCTTCGGACACGGCGGTTCGGATTTCTACAGTGTCTACAATTTTGTGGAAAAGGTCAGAGGGAATGAGCAGGCGGAGATTATCGATGTGTATGAGACCATGGACATGTTCCTGCCCGGCCTGCTGGGATACCGCTCGATTCTAAACGGCAATATGCCCATGGAGATTCCGAATCTGCGGGACAGGGCGGTCCGGGAACGGTACAGGAATGACACCGCCTGCGTGGATCCTGATGTGGCCGGGGATCAGCTTCTTCCCAGCTATTCGAAGGGGAATCCGGAAATTCCGGATTCGGTCTATGAGGGCCTGCGGGAGCGGCTGGAACAGGAGAAGAAGCGGCCGAAGCAGCTGAAAATGATTGCATTTCCGAAGCTTCAGCTGCCTGTGGGACTGCCGGAGGGCTACCGGCTTACAAGGTATACCGGCTCTGAAGAGGAGCAGGATGCCTGGGTTGAAATCTGTAAAAACGGGCTGCTACCCATCGACGCTTCCCGGGAAAATTTCCGGAAGAGTATCCTGAACTGGAGCGGCATCAAACCGCTGGAGGATGTGTTCTTCCTGGAGCATGAGGGCAGAAAGGTTGCCACGGTAACCGCCATTGACAGGGTGGAAAATGGCATGGGATATGTGCATATGGTGGCGGTGCGGCCTGAGTACAGAGGAAAGGGACTGGGCAGCTGCCTGGCCAGGATAGCGGTGAACAAGCTGACTCTGAACCAGTGCAGAATGGCTTATCTGACCACCACGGAGGATCGGAAAGCGGCCTGCAGAAGCTATCTGAGCGTGGGCTTCTATCCCGTGAACTATAAGGAAGATATGCCGGGACGCTGGGCGAAGCTTATCGGTGAGCTTGGCATGGAATCCGTTCAGATGCTTACGGACAACGGGGAGCCGGATAAGGTCATTTGGGCGGAGGCTTAGAGGTACCGCATGACTGTGCTTCCGGGTGGAGGCGGAAGAGGCGGTAAACCTGTAAAATACAATGAAGTAAACTGTAAACTGATAAAGAGAATAACAGGGGTGAGGAGAGAATTATGTCTGTCATTGAATTACTGCCCGGAGATGTGAATTACTATAAGGCAAATCTTCACTGCCATACCACGGTTTCGGATGGAGAACTGACGCCGGAGGAGATCAAGAAGCTGTATCAGAGCAGAGGCTACAGCATTGTGGCCTATACGGACCATCACAGATACAGAAATCATGCACAGCTGAATGATGAAAATTTTCTGGCCATAGCCGGCGTGGAAATGGACGTGGATGATTTCGAGGATTCCCGTCTGGGAACCGGTAAGGCCAAACAGTATCATTTTAACCTGTTTGATACGGACCCGGATTACAGAAAAGAAGAGAAGAAGAATCTGG
>JAAWLQ010000295.1 GCA_022797995.1 Lachnospiraceae bacterium | reverse complement strand
GAAGCTTTCTGGAGTGGAAGCTGCCGGAGAGCGGGCAAAGGACAGTTCTCTTTTCCAGCGGTATGGGGGACGGCATGTACAGCGGATACTGGGGGCTGGATGCAGAGGGAGGAGCTGTCTGTCTGGTAGCCCTTTTTATGAATCCGGAGTATTTTTAAGTACTCTACACATTCCCCACATAAACATGAGTCAGATACCGCCCGGCAGTCTCCGCCAGTCGGTACAGCCGTCGGACATCCGTGGGACTGCGGTCAAGCATATGATACTGGGGGAAAAAGCGTGTGATATGAAGTGGAATATCCGGGCGTAAAGCCGCAATCCACCGGGCTTCTTCCTCCATTTCTTCCAGACTGTCATTTTTACCGGGCACAATCAGGGTGGTGAGCTCCACGTGGCAGCTGTTGACGGCTCTTGTAATGAAAGATTTTACTATATCGAAATCGCCGCCCAGCATGCGGTAATAGTCGGCCTGGAAGCCCTTCAGATCGATATTCATGGCGTCTATATAGGGCAGCAGCTCTTCCAGTATCTCCAGAGAGGCGGTCCCGTTGGTCACAAGTACGTTGACCATGCCGCATTCCTTCACAAGCCGGGCGGTATCCCGGACATATTCCCAGCCCACAAGCGGCTCATTGTAGGTATAGGCGATGCCGATATTCCCGGCGCTTTTTTTCTGTTCCAGGGCTATGTCGGCCAGACGTTCCGGAGCCATATAAGGGCTGTCGGTATCAGCTTCCCTGACCATGGAAATTTCATGATTCTGGCAGAAAGGGCAGCGCAGATTGCAGCCATAGCTTCCCACGGACAGGATCCGGCTTCCCGGGCGGAAGGTTTTCAACGGCTTTTTCTCGATGGGGTCCAGGGCCAGGGAGGTAATTCGGCCGTAATTGGCGGCAACGATTTTTCCGTCTTCATTTTTTCTGGCTCCGCAGAGCCCGGTCTGTCCCGGGGACAGAGTACAGTGGTGCATACAGATCTGACAGGTGGTTTTCATATTCATGTCCCTTGTTTACTTCAGCGATATTCTGGCTGGAAAACAAATCTGTTTTCCATTTTAATGCACAGGCCCGCATGTGGAAATTTGCCGCTGAGGCGGCATGCGGGCCGCGCGGCGAGTAGTGGAGAAATGCATTCCCCTACTCGATTAATGCCGCACGACCTCAAAACGCTCCAAATCCACTGTTTCGGATTCCCTGATACCGGCCTTCTGCTTCGCGATGGCGATCTGCTGTTCCACGGTGTCCACGCCCTCCAGGTTCGGCAGCAGCAGTCCCCGCCTGCCGCCTTTTGTGACGATGACCCCATACCGGGCCGGGTCCAGTTCCTCTGGGGAGGATATGTGCTCCGTATCCCCCAGCACGTCCACGCTGATGGTAAGACGTTCCACCTCCCATTGTTCCACAGGAGAGAATCTGGGGTCTTCGGAGCATGCGCTGACAGCATTGTGTATGATTTCCTCCGCGAGGGAGCTTCGCACCGCGGAAATGGTGCCGATGCAGCCCCGAAGCTTTCCGTCCTCCTTCAGGGATACGAAGGCGCCCGCCCGGCGGCGGTACAGTTCCTCCGGCAGCCCCTCCGGTACCGGAGGGCGTTTCCCGGTACTGAGCCAGGTCTCTATAGTATGCCGGGCCAGCTTTACATAAGGGTCCTCTTTTTCCTGCTGTACGCGGAGTCGTGCTTTCTCCCGGGCCTCAAACTGTTCCAGGAAATTGCGGGTTTCATCCATTCCCCGGACATGGAAAGTGCAGATGCCATAGCCCACGCCGAAGGGGCCTTCATAGGAGAGACGCTCCACGTCCACAGCGGTTCTGTCGAAAGCTCCCGCCATGATGGTGAAGGAGCGGTGTCCGCACTCCCCGGCTTTTTCGCAGAAATCCTCCTCAAATGCAAACAGTTCCCCGAAAGCGCCCCGTCCCATGACATCCATGATTCTGGCATCGTATTCCGGGCCCTCCTTCCGGTATCCGTAAGGCCCGTCCTCCTTTAAACGATGAGACAGGTCTCCGCTGGCAATGATCACCACAGATCTGCCCAGCATATCCGCAACCTCCCGAATACATTGCCCCAGGCGATAATGGGCGGAAAGAGGGAAACCGGACAAACCGATTCTGACCAGCTGATATTCCGTATAGTATTGATTGACAAAATAGAGAGGCACCATAGTGCCGTGATCCAGCTTTTTCTCCCGTTCTCCCAGAGTTCCGGCATGTAATCCGCGGGCCCCGGCAAGTCCGCCCAGATTTTTTACGAATTCCGTATCATAGGCAACTTCCATATGTACCTGTTTCGCCCTGAACTGCCCGAAATCGCCCATGGCGCTTCTGCCCGGGGAAATGTGGAAATAATCCGCATACATGGTCTGGTGGGGAGAGAGTAGCACAATGATCTCCGGCCGGAGAGCGGCAAGCTCCTGCGCCGCTTTGTGGTATGCGTCGATTGTATTTTGAATGGCCTGTTCCTCGCCTCTGCCGATATCCGGTATGATCAGGGGCGGGTGGGGCAGCATAAAACCTGCGAGAATGCTCATAATGGAAAGCTCCTTTCTGTTTTTTGGAATATTTGAAAAATATCTTTCCCTTTCCGCAGTTAATTCTCAGTATTTGCAAAATATTCGTCGCAGAACCGGTTCCATTTTTTATCATATTCCCTGTGGCTGACAGGCATCATATCCCTGGGGGAAAAGATATTCCGCCGTTTCGCTTCCTCCGCGAATCCGTAAATACCGTCATCGAAGTCCGATACAACGGCCCGAACGGTATCCCATCCCTGACGCACTGCATAGTACAGGCGGGTATGTCCGTCCAGAGACAGATACCGTCCCTCATAGGGTATTACCTGGATAATGATATCGTCGGCTTTCCGGATAAAGGTGGAGACAGCCTCCAGCTTTTCTTCATCTACATAGAACTGGGACGGTTGGATCTGGTGCAACGGAAGAAAGAACAGCTCCACCCGCGGAAATTCCTGTATGATTTGATTCTGCTTATCATAGAACTTCGTGATATGCGGCGTATAGAACCGGAAACTTTCAATAACATCCGGATAGGCGCTTTCCTTCTGCCCACGGACAACCGCCTCGAAATCAGAGAGAATCTCTACTTCATAAGGAGAATCCTCAACAAGAAAGCAGCCATGCTGGAGCAGCGCTTTCCGGGAAAAGCGGATGTCTGTGTAAGAGTCAATACGGTTGATTTCCATAGTCAGTGCCAGCCTCCATTTACAGGAAAAAATCTGTCTGTTCCAGGTCTGTATTCCAAAAGGAACGTCTTCATTATACTACAATTTATTTTGACACGAAACAGATTTTTTATAAAGATTGCGCCGTGATGCATCTGATGATATAATAATACAAAAAATTTGTCTGAAAATAATGATAAAAGGCACCGGGTGAGACCGGAAAACGGAGGAAAAGAATGGCAGTCATAGGAATTGATCTGGGGACCACCAACAGTCTGGGCGCATATTGGAAGGGTGGAGAGGTACAGCTGATTCCCATGGAGGAGGAACGCTTTCTGCTGCCCAGCGTGGTGGGCTATGTGGAGGGAGAGGGCTTTCTGGTAGGAGCGGCGGCAAAGGACCGTCTGATTCCCTATGCGGAGGACACCGCGGCTTCCTTTAAACGATTCATGGGCACGGCAAAAGAATATCAGCTGGGCGGCAGAACCTATACGCCCATGGAACTCTCCGCCATGGTGCTGGAGCAGATTAAAAGGAATGCGGAATTCTTCCTGAAAGAAGAGATTGAGGAGGCCATTATAACGGTTCCCGCATATTTCAATGACAAACAGCGCAGCGACACGAAAAAGGCGGCGCAGATTGCAGGCCTGAAGGTGGAGCGTCTTATCAACGAGCCTTCCGCGGCGGCTCTGGCCTATCGGATGGAGTACGGAGAGGAGGACAGAACCCTTCTGGTCTTCGACTTCGGAGGCGGCACGCTGGATTTGTCCTATGTGGAATGCTTTGACAATGTGATAGAGATCATTGCCGTGGCGGGGGACAATCATCTGGGCGGAGACGATGTCGACCAGGCCATCGGGGATTATTTCTGCCGGGAAAACGGATTGCAGGCAGAGGAACTGACCAGAGAGGAACAGGCGAAATTAAAAAAGCTTTCAGAAGAAGCCAAATGTGCCCTGACGGAACAGGAAGAGGTGACAATGGAGCTTGAGGCAGGCGGGAAGACCTGTCGGGCCCTGTTAAATGAGGAGCGCCTTTTTGAAATCTGTATGCCTGTGTTCGGGAAGATAAAGCAGCTGTTTCTGCACATCCTGGAGGATGCGGATTCCAGAATATCCGGGATAGATGATCTGATTATGGTGGGCGGCTCTTCCAGGCTGGGCGTTGTGAAACGCTTTCTCAGGGAGCTGCTTGGCAAGGAGCCCATAGTCCTGGGAGAGACGGACCGTGTTGTTGCCTTCGGCGCCGGAGTCTATGCCGGCATCCGGCAGCGCAGGGAAGAGATCCGGGATATGCTGCTGACGGATGTGTGCCCTTTCACCCTGGGCATCGGCGTCAATAATAAGGCCAACCGGGACAAAAATATTCTGAACCCCATGATTGAGCGCAATTCCACCCTTCCTGCTTCCCACAGGGACAGGTTCGTGACGGTGGGGGATTATCAGAAGGAAATCAAAATCCGGATTTACCAGGGGGAAGAATATTATGTGGACGATGACGTGCTTCTGGGAGAGCTTTCTATAGAAGTGGCTCTGAAACCTGCAGGGCAGGCCTGGGTGGATGTGCAGTTTACCTATGACATCAACGGAATTCTCCATGTGATGGCGGAGAACGAGATGGGGGAACGCAGGCAGATCCTGCTGGCCAATCAGACTCTAAGTGAGGAGGAGCTGGAACGGTATACCCGGGAGATGGAGAAAATCATGCTGCCTCCTATTCAGCAGCCCGAAAACAGGGAAATGCTGGACCGTTTCCTGGAGTATTATGAGGAAAGTACCGGACGGAGGCGGGAGATGATCGCCGCCATGACCGGCAGAATCATGGCCGGACTACAGAGCGGCAGAAAGAAGGAGGTCAGAAACGCGCAGGAGATGGGAAGAGCGTGGCTTAGCCAGCTGCAGCAGGCCGCAGATATGCGGGAGGATCTTCTGTTTGACGGAGAATTGAAGTTTGAGTTTGACGGGGAGTATGGGGAGTTTGAAGAAGATTTGGACGAGGAAGCTGGCGGAGATTTGGAAGAGGAGCCCAACGGAGATTTTGAGAATTTCGGCGAAGAGGCTGATGAGTTTGAAGAAAAGCTGTGAGCTGGCAAATATTTTGGAAATTTTGGCAGAGAGTCAGAAGAGAAGTCGCAGGCAGAGCTTGTGGATACCGACGAAAGGCAGGAAGATGAGCCAGGCGGGAGGTCCGATGATTTTGAAAGGGACAGAGAAAGGATGGGCTAAATGAGCGATATATGGAACATGCTTGGAATAGAGCCGACAGATGACAAAAAAGCCATAAGAAGAGCCTTTGCGGCGCAGTCAAGGCTTCATCATCCGGAGGAGGAGCCGGAGTATTTTGCGGCTCTGAACCAGGC
>JAAWLQ010000294.1 GCA_022797995.1 Lachnospiraceae bacterium | reverse complement strand
GGTTCCATTACGGTGACAAGTGTGGAGGGAGAGGGGTCCAGCTTTACGGTGAGAATCCCTCTGAGCGGCGGGGCTGCCGGCGGGTGAGAGTGTGGCGATCTGTCAGAACTGCCGTGTTGTGAGACAATTGTGGGACAGGAAGACGCTCCGATGGGCGGATAGGAGTCAGAATGGTCAGAAGGATATGGTTTGTCATACTGCTGGCTGCGGGTATTCTTTTGCTGGGGGCCTGCGGGCAGGAAGAGGAAGAGAAGGAGAATGTATATCAGGTCTATTGTGTGAGTAATTCTGAGACAAGGGTGGAAATGCATGCCGTTGAAATGACGACGTCCGAGCCGGAAGAACAGTTGAAGGAACTGATGAGATGTCTTTCCACCAACCCGGAAAAGCTGGAGTATAAGGCTCCCTTTGCCATGGGCTTTCAGGTGCTGAACACCGAGCTGAAGGAAGGCAGTCTGGTGATAAATGTGGATGCGGCCTACAGGGAGCTGCCGGTGCATACGGAGGTGCTGGTCCGGGCTGCCATAGTGCGGACGCTGACGCAGCTGCCGGAAGTGAAGCTGATTATGATTACGGTTGAGGGAGAGCAGCTCATTGACAGCAAGGGCAATGCGGTGGGCTGGATGAATGCGGAGCAGTTTATCAACAATGACGGGAATGAAATTAACACCTATGAGATGGTCAGAGTCAAACTGTATTTCGCGGATGAAAGCGGGTCGAAGCTGATCGCGGCGTATCGGGAGAAGCATTATTCAACCAACACACTGCTGGAACGTTTTGTGGTGGAAGAACTGATTGCGGGGCCAAGCGGGCAGGTAGACGGACTGTACCCCTGTGTCAACCCCGGCACGAAGGTGATTAACGTCACAACAAAGGACGGGATATGCTATGTGAACCTGGACGAGAATTTCCTGACTGTGGTAAACAATGTGTCCACGGATGTATCTGTATATGCCATAACCAATTCTCTGGTGGAACTGAGCACTATCAATAAGGTGCAGATTCTCATAAACGGGGAAGTGCCGTCACAGTTTTCAACGTCAACCTTTGAGCGGAATCTGGACATTGTCACCACCAGGGAACAGTAGATATGTAACCCTTCGGACAGGTTATGGAACTGTCGGGTAATTCAGACTGCGGAGGCAAAACAGGTGAAAGAAGCGGCGTACAGGGTATTATTTTTGGAAGACGAGCCCACAATCCGGGAGGTACTGACGGAGTACATGCTGGTGTCCGGTTATCAGGTGACCACGGCGGAAAACGGGGACAGGGCGCTGGAGCTTCTGGCGGAGCAGGAGTTTGAACTGGCGGTGCTGGATATCTGCGTACCCGGCGCAGACGGTTTTGAAGTGCTCAGAACGATTCACGAGAGCGGGAAGAGAACGGCGGTTATCATGCTGACGGCGCTGGAGGATGAGCAGACCCAGGTGAAGGCATTTAATCTGTACGCGGACGATTATGTGATCAAACCGGTGTCTCCCATTATCCTGCTGAAGCGCATGGAGACCATTCTGCGGCGTACCCTGCAGAGTCCTGTGGAAGAGAAGACAGACGAGGGCGGGCTGACCCTGCGGGAAGAGGCTTACTGTGCCTTTTACGGCGGGGAGAAGCTGCCCCTTACCCTGACGGAATATCTGCTGCTGCACAGGCTGTGGAAGGAGCCTGGCAGAGTGTTCACCAGGGAACAGCTGATTCTGAGCATTTTCAATGAGGATTATATCGGCAACGATCGGATCATTGACGCCCATGTGAAGAATCTGCGGAAAAAGCTGCCAATCCCCTGCATCAAAACGGTAATCGGCGTGGGATATCAATTTGATGGGGAAGGCTGCGGGACTAAAAACAGCAACGTTCCGAAGCAGTGCCCGGAGAAATTGCCGGACGCCGGTGCGGACGGGGATTTCTCCGCAGAGATGGCACAGCAAGGAAGGTTGCGGAATTAAAATATGAAACTCGGACGAAAAAATCTTCTGTACAGTATGGCGATTGCCGCCATGATGCTTCTGCTGCTGGTGGGGTATTTTATCTATATGCTGCCCTCCCTGTATGTGGACTATGTGATGGAGCAGAATCTGAAATCTGTCAGGGAACAGCATATGGCCTACCGGGAGACCGGAAGCTATGAAGGTGTGAAAGTGCGGAATTCCACCGCCTGCTTTTCCGTGGAGATTCCCATGGAGGGGAACCGGATCCTGATCACCGGGAAATCCTACTCGGCCCAGCTGACGGTCAGAGACCGGCGTCTGTCCGGGCTTCTGGACCGGTGCAGGGAGAAGCTGACAGAAAAGCCGGGTCCGGGAGAAGAGCCGGATTATGAGCTGGACGCCGAGATGGAAGAGCTGGGGGAAATCCTCCAGGAGACATTGGGAGAGAATTCTGCTCTGCCCCTGGAAATCCGGCTGCTGTACAGCGAGAGCAGGGAGAAAGAGTTCCGAAACCAGTCTGTAAAAGTGCATTCTTATTCTGATCATCTGATTATCACTGAGTTAAGTGTGGAGGATTCCACCAATCGTTATACCAATTATATTGCCATGGAACAGACGGATGACAGGCTGATCGTCTCCGCTCTGCCGGTAGTGACTCCGGAGGCGGATGAGATCCGCCCTGTGGTGCTGCAGAGTCTGCCCATGCTGGGGGCGGTGATTATTCTGCTGGTTCTGCTGTTTTCTCAGATGTATTCCAAAGGAATTGTGCGTCCCATCACTGCCCTGGCGGAGCACGCCGGAGAGATGAAAGCCGGGGGTAACGCCGATATAAAACGCTTTGCCCGGAGCAGGCCGGACAATAAGGGTCGGAATCATGCATTTCATTTTGGGACGGCTCCGCAGGATGAGATACAGGAGCTTGCGGATACGTTGGATGATTTTTATGCGCGTATCAGAGAGAGCTATCGGAGACTGGAAGAAAAGAACGCAGAGCTGGAGGAAGAAAACAGGAGACAGGAGGTTTTCCTCCGGGCTTCTTCCCATCAGCTGAAGACGCCCATAGCCGCCGCGCTTTTGCTGGTGGAGGGCATGATAAATAAAGTGGGAAGATATGAGGAGACTGAAATTTATCTGCCGAAGGTGAAGGAACAGCTGCTTTCCATGCGGAAAATGGTGGAGGAAATCCTGTATCTGAACCATTGCGCGGATCAGATGAAACCACAGGAGACAGACGCGGTGCAGATACTTGCGGATCGCCTGCAGTTTCATCAGGTGGCGCTGACAGACCGGGGTATTGTGGTGGAAGCGAAGGACAGAGCGCCTTTGCATGTATATACGGATGAGATAATGTTTATGCAGATTCTCGACAATCTGCTGTCCAATGCCGCCAGGTATACGCCGGAGGGCGGCCGCATCGCTATAACTGTCATTCGTGGGGAGAAGGAGGGCGGAATCCGGATTGAAAATTTTGGCGTGACTATTCCGGAAGAGCTGATTTCCCATATTTTCGAACCCTTTGTCAGCGGAGCTCACGAGAGAACTTCGGGAGAGAAAAGTCATGGTCTGGGCCTGTATATTGCGGCCTATTATGCGAAAAAACTGAATATTGCTCTTTCCATTGCCAACGGTGAGAACAGCGTTGCCGCGGAAGTTACCTTTGCCCTGTCAGATTTGAACGGGCAGATGGAGGAAAGCTCCATGCCATCTTCATCTGAAATTCATACGGCTATGATAAAATGACCTTACTTAAGGCAGGGAACGGCCGAATGGCCATAAAATCATGATTGACCTTTAATCATGATAAAATGACCTTACTTAAGGCAGGGAACGGCCATAAAATGAATTTATTCGAAGGAGGCAGGTTTTTATGCTGTTGACGATTCAGAATCTGACCGTGCGTTACGGAACGGAGACGGCGCTTTCCATAGAATCCCCCATTGTCATCGAGGAGGGGGACCGGGTGGGCGTCATCGGCTCCAACGGCGCAGGAAAGAGCACATTGATCAAAAGTCTGCTGGGAATCGTATCCGGTCAGGGTGTGATTCAGACCCGGCTGAAACCGGAGCAGATGGCGGTACACATGCAGTTTAACGAATATACGGATGCCATGCCGGTAAAGTATATTATGGAAGCGATTCTGGGGACGAAGATTTCCCGGAATGAAAAGCTCCGGGAGCTGATTTCTTTTTTCGAATTTCAGGATTGCCTGAAAAAGAAGTATTCAAAGCTTTCGGGAGGACAGAAGCAGCGTTTTACCATTATTATGGTGATGATGCAGGAAGCGGCGCTGACTTTTTACGACGAGGTCACCTCCGGACTGGACTTTGAGACCAGGCAGAAGCTGGTGGAAAAGCTGGTGGAGTGGTACAGGGGGAAGGAGACCAGTTTTCTGATGGTATCCCATTATTATGAGGAGCTGGACCAGCTGGCGGATAAGCTGCTGATTCTGGATAAGGGTAAGGTGGTCGATTACGGCAGGAAAGAGGACCTTTTCCATAAATACTGCGGAAGAGCGGTGATTGTGGTGGAACATACCGACGAAAACGAAGCTCTTCTTGCGGACTATGACAGACTGGCCTCGCCGGCTCATCTGATTGCAATTTCCTGTACAAGTCAGGACAGGGAAAGGGAAATTACGGAGATACTTCTGCGGCACAATGTGAATTATAAGCGGAGCAACGATGACATTGAAATCCTTTACACCAATGCAAAACAGGAGGTGATGAAATCATGCTGAGAGAAGAAAAGAAAAAGGGTCTGATTTCCCTGCAGATGCTGCTTTTTGAGTTCCGCAAGACAATCGGGAATCCCTATGTGCATATATTCGGCGTGGGAATGCCTGTGCTCATGATGGTTGTCATCACCCGGGCCGTGGCGGGAGAATTTACGGATGCGGAGGTCTTCAGCGTGGCGGTGACCAGCGTGTTCCTGGGGGTGGGGGCATTGATTCCAATGGCCACCATATTTATGGGGTACGGAATCTCCAATGCCCAGGAGATGGAAAAAGGGATTCCCCAGAGAATGGAGCTTTTCGGCATCAGGACAGGTGTCTCCCTGTGCAACAGGATTTTGTCGGAAACAATTTTTATGGTTATCGCATTCTGCATTTATTTTACAGCCGGTTATCTGTTCACAGAGGTAAAGCCGCCGAGGCTGACGGGAGCATTATTGTATGTGGTATGCATTCTGGCGTTCAGCGTGATACTGTTCTGCCTGGCCCATGCCATTTCCACGCTGCTGAAGAAATTCTCCCTGACCTATTGTGTGACCATGCTTCTGTATTTTGTCTTCATGATTCTGGGCGGCATGATGGGGATAAGCTATGACAATCTGCCATCCGCCGTGCAGGTTATCGCGAAAATGCTGCCGGTCACCTATATCAACCGGGACTTTTACACCGTGTGGACCGGAGGCAGCTACAATTTCGTCCCGATGCTGCAGTCCTATCTGCTGATGGCTGCCATAGCCGGAATCGCGCTGTTTCTGTCAATAAAGCATACTTCCAGGAAGATTTCCTGAGGTGTGCTGTTCGGCGGTTGCGGAACTGGAATAGGAGAGAAGGCGAAGTCGCGAAGGCGCACGAGAGGAAGTTTTATGAGTGCACTGTCGAATAAAA
>JAAWLQ010000293.1 GCA_022797995.1 Lachnospiraceae bacterium | reverse complement strand
GACATTACTATATAGTGAAACAAAATTCTTGACGGCAAAAATATAGATATTATAAGGGATTTAATGGCTTTATTAAAAATCTAACTGTCAAAGACCCGAAATGCTACATTCTATCAGAGGGCAGTTTTGGTTTCCTTAAAAATTGGATGGATAAATGAGGAAACACATGGTATAATGACCTGAGTAATACTTGCAGGAGAGAGAAAGTGGCGGCGAAAAAAGTATATGCGGTAAAAAAGGGAAAGACAACAGGCATTTTTCACAGCTGGGAAGCGTGCAAAGCCTCGGTGGACGGCTGTCCCGGAGCGGAGTATAAGGGATTTGCCAGCCTGAAGGAGGCGGAAAGCTATCTGGGAATTACCAGGGCTGCCGTGGCGGAAGAGAAGAAGGACAGAGAGGTCCCGGCGCCGGATACCTTACTGGCCTATGTGGACGGCAGCTATGATGACACTTTGAAAAAATACGCTTTCGGCTGTGTGTTTATCCTTCCGGACGGCAGGATTTATACGGAGTACGGAAATGGGGACAATGCCCAGTCTCTGCAGCACAGAAATGTGACCGGAGAAATGCTGGGGGCAATGTACGCCGTCAGGACCGCCATGGTAAGCGGATTTCAGAAGGTGGAAATTCGATATGATTACGAGGGCATCGAGAAATGGGTGACCGGGGCGTGGCGCTCCAAAACGGAGCTGACGATGAAATATGCCCAGTCCATGCGGCAATGGGGGAAAAGCATCGGCATTTTTTTCACGAAAGTGCCTGCCCATGCAAATGTCTATTATAATGAGATGGCGGATAAGACGGCCAAAGCCGGTCTGCGGGAAGGGAACGGCATCCCCAAAGTGCGTCCGGTGGAGGAATTGCAGATAATGACAGAGATAGGAACAGAGGATGAGGACTCATAAGGGATATTGTCAGGCGATATATGAGAAAATATCATGGAGGCAGGCTGACTTTGGAAACAGTTCGTACAGGCTTGAAATGTTTCTGATTTTGACATGAGAGAGGCTGCGGCGGGGAGGAACAAATGGAACGGATCAGGTTAAATAAATATCTTGCCCATAGCGGCGTATGCTCCAGGCGAGATGCGGACAGACTGATTGAACAGGGAGAAGTCCTGATAAACGGGCGAAAAGCCCAGCCGGGCGACCAGGTGGAGGAGACGGATGAAGTTCTGGTGTCCGGAAAACGGATTCAGGGGATGCAGAAGCCGGTGGTGCTTGCATTTTTCAAGCCGGTGGGCGTGACCTGTACGGAGCGGGACTCCCATGCGGAGAAGGTGCTGTCCGATCTGATAGATTACCCGGTCAGAGTGACTTATGCCGGACGGCTGGATAAGGATTCGGAAGGGCTGTTGCTGCTGTCCAATGACGGCGACCTGATTCAGGCCATGATGAAGGGGGCAAATCTTCACGAAAAGGAATATATAGTGAAGGTGGACAAAGAAGTGACGCAGGATTTCCTGAACACCATGTGCGGCGGAATCTATCTGGAAGAGCTGGATATCACCACAAGGAAGTGCAGGGCCAGGAAAACGGGGGATTGTACTTTCAGGATTATTCTGACACAGGGGGTCAACCGGCAGATTAAGCGAATGTGCGAGGCCTGCGGCTATCAGGTCAGGAAATTGAAACGCATCAGGGTCATGCATGTCACGCTGGGAGATTTAAAGCCCGGGGAATACGCGGAACTCAGTGAGGAAGATGTACGGCGTCTTTACCGGGACTGCGGGCTTTTGGAAGAAAAGGTGTCGATGTGAGGCCGGGGGGAGGTTGGAGAAATGATTTTGTACAGACCGGTTGGAACAAAGGAATTAGAACTCATTAAAAAAAGCAATTATTATAAGTTCCCGCCGAGATTGCCGGAGCAGCCTATTTTTTACCCTGTACTGAATGAACGATATGCAATAGAAATTGCGTCCGGATGGAATGTGAAATACAATGAGGATCACAGGGGATATGTGACAAAGTTTGAGATTGATGATATTTATTATAACCAGTTTGAAGTCCATCAGGTTGGAGGCGAGTATCACAAAGAATTATGGATTCCGGCAGAGAGATTAGAGGAATTTAATGAGCATATCATTGGACAGATTTCTGTTATTGCCGAGTATTCGGACAATTAAATTCGACTGATAAAACGAATACTTTTCCGAACAGGAAGCAGGAATAAGGGTCAGGAATAAGAATTAGAAATGAGGATTAGAAAAGGCGGTTGAAACAGAATATGCAATCTGAAAAAACGGAACGAATCAAATATCTGGTGGAAATTCTGAACCAGGCGTCCAAAGCCTATTATGCCGAGGACAGGGAAATCATGAGCAACAGGGAGTATGACGCTCTGTACGACGAGCTGGTATCCCTGGAGGCAGAGACCGGGATGGTGATGGCTAACAGCCCCACGGTGAATGTGGGCTATGAGGCGGTGGAGGAGCTGCCGAAGGAGCGGCATGAAACCCCTATGCTTTCTCTGGATAAGACGAAGAGCAGAGAGGACCTTCGGGACTGGCTGGAGGGACACAGAGCGGTTTTAAGCTGGAAGCTGGACGGCCTGACGATTGTGCTGACTTACCGGGAGGGAAAGCTGGAAAAAGCGGTGACCAGAGGAAACGGCGAGATCGGCGAGGTCATCACCAACAACGCCAGAACCTTTGTCAATCTGCCCCTTTCCATTCCCTTTAAGGGCGAGCTTGTGCTGCGGGGGGAAGCTGTCATCCGTTATTCTGATTTCGAGAAAATCAATGCACAGATTGAGGATGAGGAAGCAAAATACAAGAATCCCAGAAACCTCTGCAGCGGCTCCGTGCGCCAGCTGAACAATGAAATTACCGCCAGACGGCAGGTGCGCTTTTACGCTTTCAGCCTGGTGAGCGGGGGGAAGGAAGCGGAGAAAATCACAACGGTGGAAGAGCAGTTCCGCTTCCTGGAAAATCAGGGCTTCGAGACAGTGGAGCACTATCCGGTGACGGAAGAGAATATCCTGGATATATTGGATTCTTTTGAAAAGAAAATCGAGAATTATGACGTCCCTTCCGACGGTCTTGTGCTGACCTATGACGATATCGCATACGGACGTTCTCTGGGAAGAACGGCGAAATTCCCCAGAAATTCCATTGCATTCAAATGGGCCGATGAGCTGCGGGAGACTGTGCTAAAGGAGATCGAGTGGAGTGCCAGCAGGACGGGACTCATCAATCCCGTGGCGATTTTCGAGCCGGTGGAGCTGGAGGGAACCACGGTGAGCCGGGCTTCCGTTCACAATATCAGCATAGTGCGGGGACTTCGGCTTGCCCTGGGGGATCGGATTACCGTATATAAGGCGAATATGATCATCCCGCAGATTGCGGAGAACCTTACCGCGGAGGAGCTGGCGGAGGAAGGAGAGATTCCGGAGGACAGTCAGGGTTGTTCCGGAGCGGTAAAGCAGGACGAGGAGACGTGTCTGGAAGGAGAAGCGATCTCGGAAAGAGAGACAGCCTCGGAAAAGGAAGCAGTAAGGACACAGGGAAGCCGTCGCCTGGTGGAGATTCCGAAGGTATGTCCCGTGTGCGGCGGCCCCACGGAAATCCGCCAGGTCAACGATGTGCAGTCGCTGTACTGTATAAACGGAAAGTGTCCGGCAAAGCAGGTGAAGGCCTTTACCCTTTTTGTCAGCCGGGATGCCATGAATATCGACGGATTGTCGGAAGCCACACTGGAGAAATTCATTGATCTGGGATTTATCCAGGAATTTGCGGATCTGTTCCATCTGGACCGGTACAAAGAGCAGATTGTGGGGATGGAAGGCTTCGGGGAGAAATCCTACCGGAATCTGATCGACAGTATAGACAGAGCGAGGAATACCACCCTGCCCAGGGTGATATATGGACTGGGCATTGCAAATATCGGCGCGGCAAACGCGAAAATGCTCTGCCGTTATTTTGATTACGACCTGGGGAAAATGCAACAGGCGGATGTGGAGACCCTGAGCGCCATAGACGGGGTGGGAGAGGTGATTGCCACGGCCTTTGTGAATTATATGCAGGATACCGACAACCTCCGTAAAATAGAGGCGCTGTGCGGGGAACTGAAGATTGAAATTCCGAAGATAGAGGAGGGAAGCCAGACCCTCTCCGGACTGAGCTTCGTCATCACAGGCTCGCTGAATTCCTTTGCCAGCCGCAGTGACCTGAAGGACCTGATCGAGCAGAAAGGCGGGAAAGTAACCGGCAGCGTCACCAGCAAGACCACCTGCCTGATTAATAATGACGTGGCATCCGCCTCCTCGAAAAATAAGAAAGCAAAGGACCTGGGAATCCCGGTTCTGTCGGAGGAGGATTTTATGAAAAAATATGAGATACAGGCGCAGGAATAATTTATGGAACTAAGACAGCATGTGTGGAGCAAGTACCCTGATTGATTAACGGACGTATATTTTGACGACCGGGAATCAAACAAAGGGGATGGGTACTTGAACCACACATGCGGAACTTATAATCAGCAGTCCGCCGGACAACCGCCCAGAACAATTAACGGACGCTATTTTGCGGCCGGGAATTGTTCTAAGGAGAAGGGTGGTGTCCGGCGGCTGCGAAACTATAATCAGTAAGTGCATGATAATTACCCAGAATAATTTACGGACGCATAACTTAGCGGCCGGGAATTATTCTAAGCGTAAGGGTAATTGATATGCACTTACGGAACTGGAATAGGAGGACCCTTAAAATGCCAATCAAAACACAAAGCGATCTGCCGGCAAAAGAAAAGCTGGAAAACGAAAATATATTTGTGATGGACGAATGCCGGGCCATGCACCAGGACATTCGTCCCCTTGAAGTGCTGATTCTCAATAATATGCCTATCAAACAGGACACGGAGCTGCAGCTGCTCAGGGCCCTGTCCAACACGCCCCTGCAGGTGGATGTGACCTTCATGAATGTGAAGAGTCATGTGTCCGTGAACACACCGGCCAGCCATCTGAATAAATTCTATACCACGCTGGATGAAATCCGGGACAAAAAGTACGACGGGCTCATTGTGACAGGAGCGCCTGTAGAAGACATTTCCTTTGAGGAGGTGGACTACTGGGAGGAAATCTGTGAGATTTTCGACTGGGCCGAGACTCATGTCACCTCCACATTACATATCTGCTGGGCGGCCCAGGCAGGATTTTACCACTATTACGGCATTGATAAAAAGCTGCTTCCCCGGAAACTGTTCGGCATCTATGAGCATAAAGTGGAAAAAAGGAAAATTCCGCTGGTGCGCGGATTTGACGATATCTTTCTGGCACCCCACAGCCGGCATACGGAGACCCCCTCGGAGGCTATCCACGCCTGCGGGGAGCTGACGGTACTGGCGGAATCCGCCCAGGCAGGCGTATTTCTGGCCATTGCCGAGGAAGGCAAGAAGATTTTCGTCACCGGCCATCCGGAGTACGACCGCTATACGCTGAACAACGAATATTTCAGAGACCTGAACAAAGGCCTGCCCATTCAGATTCCCTGCAATTATTATCCGGACGACAATCCAGAGGAGAGGCCCCTTCTCCAGTGGCGCTCCCACAGCAAT
>JAAWLQ010000292.1 GCA_022797995.1 Lachnospiraceae bacterium | reverse complement strand
ACCCCCATTCATAAGTCATCAGCAGCACATGGTCCGCGGCCTCTCCCAACGCCCTGTAATCCTTTCCCTCATACAGAAGTCCAGGCTGGTCGGCGCTTGTCTTCGGTGCCAGCGCCACGGAAGTGTGATACTCCGCCTCGCGCATAGTATCCGCAACCTTCCACACAAAGGCGGTAAAGGCATCCCTGTCCTCGGCCATAATATATTCAAAATCAATATCAAGGCCCTGATATCCTTTCTCAGCCATGACTTCCAGCAGATTTTCAATCAGCCTGTCCGTATATTCCGGGGTATTCACCACCGAATGAATCAACTGATTATTAAAATTTCCATCCGGCCCGAAAGGTGTCAGCGTCAGTATGGGCTGCGTGCCATTCTTAAGTGCCTCCGCAATCATCCATTCCACATCCCCGTACGCCGGCGGCAGCAGCCAGCCCTCTTTCGTAAAACCATAAGAGAAAACCGGCAGCTCGGACAAAAAGGGCAATGTCTCTTCCAGCACCTGTCTGTCTATAAAAGGATATGCATAACCGCTTACGGAAATCGCTCTCGCCGCATTTCTATCCCCGTTAATATAAAGAGCCTGCCCAACGGCAAGCCCATATGGATAGACAATCTGATTGTCATATATAATCTGCTCCACATTTACACCAAGTTCCTGTGCGATACTGTCCACACTGTCCCCTGCTCTTACCACATATATTTCCATATATCCGCTCCCGGAACATTCATTTTACAATAATCTATATTCCGGCGACGATACAGATAGAATGGATACAGATAGAATGCGGGAATCTCTTATTCCACACCGACTTTCTTACAGATATCCTGCAGACAGCATTTGTGGCAATAGGGCTTTGTCCGTGCCGTACACACCTCCCTGCCATGATTTACCAGCCGGTGGCAGAAGTCATTTCCCTCCTGTGGCGGAATGATTTTCCAGAGCGCCTTTTCCACCTTTGCAGGCTCCTTTATCCCGTCTACCAGTCCCATTCTGTTCACCAGGCGGATGCAGTGGGTGTCCGTGACAATGGCCGGCTTTCCGAAGACGTCACCCATAATGAGATTGGCGCTTTTCCTGCCGACGCCGGGCAGCGCCAGCAGCTTATCAAAGTCCTCCGGCACTTTCCCGCCATATTCGTCCCGAAGCACCTTCATACAGGCGCTGATATCCCTGGCCTTGCTGTTCCCCAGACCGCAGGGATGCACGATTTTCTCGATCTCCTCCACCGGCGCTTCCGCCAGCGCATTCACATCCGGGAATTTCTCATACAGCTTTTCCACCACCACATTCACCCTTGCATCCGTGCACTGGGCGGCAAGCCGCACGCTCACCAGAAGCTTCCATGCCTGATCGTAATCCAGACTACACTCGGCGGCCGGATATTCCTTTTTCAGTCTCTCAATGATTTCCAGCGCCTGTTGTTTCTTCGTCATTTGTATTTCTCCTCTCTGCCCCGGCAATCCAGCAGGGGGAATGTCCCTCTTCCCGCTCGCCGCCCGCCGCGCGGCCCGCGCCGCCTCAGCCACAAGCTTCCCGTTGCGGGCCTGCTCATAATAAATAAACTATGATACCATTATGTCATAATTTGATTTATTAAGCAAATACTTTTGTAAGTGGAACAGATGCATTGAACAGATGCAACGAAAAAACTTCCTCTCAGCTGCTGGCGCTGCAATATCTTCTTATCCCAAAATGAACGGCGAGCCTGGAAGCAAAAAAGAATACGGCTCCCGCCCCCATGTTCATCAGCATAAAACCAACGCCCTCTTTTCCCAGGAGAATACCTGCCGGCGCATTTGCCAGGGGAATGGCGGGGATAAGGAACAGGAAACTCAGAATGATACTTTTATGCTCTAATATCTCCTTTGGCTTCTCCGAAACGGACATCATGGAAAAATAGAGATTGCTCAGGCCATCCGCCTTGATAAATACGAAGGCAGAGGAATACAGCAACATCATGAACGACGTAATAATAGCCACGCCATTCAGGATCAGCAGTATATAGAGCAGGCCGGACAACAGAGAAACCCGCACATGGAGGGCACCCAGCTTCCTGATAATAATTGCCACAGGAGCCAGGCCGGACAATATACTCGAAATATCGACAGATCCTGTATTTATCTGCACCCGTTCCGGCCAAAACAGGCAGCACCAGCGCTGCCAGCACAAACTGTGGGAAAATCCCGGTAATAACCCCCGCCAGATTCCTGAAATATGGAGATACGTTCAGGCTGTACGGCTTTAACAGTTCAGAGTTCAGTCTGCCATCCCTGATCAGACTCGCATAATGAAATCCCGAATTGCTGAAGACTCCTCCCCTGATGACGCTGGAAACAATATAATATGCAATCATATCAGATAAGGAAAATCCGTTGATATCTCCCGCTCCATTGCTCCTGTAGATCAAGACCCAGAACAATATGGTGACGATAGTACTCACATTTCCAAAAAACAAGTGAACCACCGCATTGAACCTGTAATGAAACCCATCCAGGAAAAACAGTTGAAAGCCATATAAGTACATTTTCATCGTCCCGCTTCATCCTTTATCAGCTTTTATCATATTCAATATAATCTCCTTAAACGGCTGGTCGGGAGCCCT
Organism: Lachnospiraceae bacterium; assembly: GCA_022797995.1. Lineage (GTDB taxonomy): Bacteria > Bacillota > Clostridia > Lachnospirales > Lachnospiraceae > Acetatifactor. The sequence continues at coordinate 2,970 of JAAWLQ010000292.1, read as the reverse complement.
TAACTCACTGATGCTGCCGTCATAAATTTTTTCCCCCCTGCCAAGCAGAATCACTCTGTCACAGGTCTCCTCTATATCGTCCATATAATGGCTTGTGATGACGACAGTCGTATTCATTTCTCTTCTGCAGGCCTTAAGGAAAACTCTGATGGCAATCTGACTCCTGAGATCCAGCCCCAGTGTGGGCTCGTCAAGGAATACCATCCGGGGCGAGTAGAGGAAGCTGTTGATCAGCTCCATCTTCATCCTCTCACCCAGAGAAAGGCGGCGAATCGGCACTTTCAGTAAATCCTCCACCTCCAGGAGAGCGGACAGCATCTTCAGCTTCTCCCGGAACGCATCCTCCGGTACCTCGTACACCAGCTGCTGATACCGAAAAGTGTCCACAGCCGGCAGATCCCAGTTGACCTCAGACCTGTTGCCCATCACAAAGCTGATGCTCTTTAAAAAGTCCTTTTTCCTGTCAGTGGGCGTGAATCCCGAGACGGTGATTCTGCCATCCGTAGGGAACAAAATCCCTGCGAGCAGCTTTAACATTGTGGTCTTCCCCGCTCCGTTTTCCCCCAGCAGCCCTACGATTTCTCCCCTGGCAACGGAGAAGCTTACGTCCCTGACAGCCGTCCTGCAGATATATTTTCTGTGAAAAAAGTCCCTTATCCCGTTCTTCAGCCCCTCTGGCTTTTCATGAATCCTGAATTCCTTCTTCACATTCCTTACGCTGATCATTTCATCCATTTTCATGTCCTGCCTGCTTATATCGCCTCAAAGCAGAGCGCCTCCTTATTCTCCAACAGCCTCATCAGCATGCGTTCATTGATTCCGGCCAGCTCCCGGTACTTCATCCTTCGGGAAAAATATGCCGTGCAGATCAGCTGGATGGAAAGCACCACATAAGGCAGGGCGTTTCTTTCCTCCTCCGTCAGATGAACCGCTCCGTCATACCCTCTGAGAATTCCCCGATACAGGGGCAGCCATTTCGAGATGCACTCCGCCTCATCCGTAAAGTTCTCCGACAGAATTCCCGTGGCCGCATAACAGGGATCAAAGAGGCGGATGCAGTATTCCGAAAGTTCAAAATCCGTGATACCGGTCATGCGCCCCTCTTCCAGGAAAACATAACTCAGATTCATATTCCTGTGGATGATCTGTTTCGGCAGCTTCTCATATATACGTCCGAAATTGCGCTCATATTCGACTACAAAGGAAAGAGGCAGATTCCCCCTTTTCCGTACCTCTTTCATCGCCCATGTTCGGACAGAATCGTATAGAGTGTTTTCCTGACAGAAATCCGGATCCAGCCCGCCCAGCGCCAGATGGAGCTTTCCGATCAGTTCCCCGAAGCGGGCGGCTTCTGTCTCGCCGCCCCGGCCCAACAGCTTTCCGGAGTTCAGGCGCACTCCCGGCACCTTGCGGCACAGCATGCAGAAGATATTCCCGTCCCGCACCACCAGATTCCCATCCTTTGCCGGAACCGGCATAGGAATGTGGAGGCCGGATTCCACCAGCGCCTGTGAAATGTGGGCATGGCGCTTCAGACCGCCCGGCATGGCTGAAATCTTCAGGATATGATCTTCGCCGATCAGGAAATCGCTTTCGGAAACCCTGCCGCTGCCCTCATAATAAATCTCACCGATGGTCTCCTGTTCCATTCCCCAGTGGGCCAGAAGCCCCTGAACCCCTTTCTTCATCAGCAGAATCTTTTCCTCCTGTTTCAGGTCAATCCTGTATGGCCTGACGGGGTGGCGGCTTTTCAGATACTCCGAGGGGCTGCATCCGTATTCCCGGCAGAAAGCCCTGTAGAAGCCGGCGTAAGTGTCAAAACCGTACTCCAGGGCGGCATCCAGCATCTTTCTACCCGATGAAATCTCCCAGATGGCATGGGCGAGCCTCCTGCGTACCAGATACTGCCTGACAGGCAGACCCGTGGCTTTCCTGAAGAGGTCGCCATAGTAACTCTCCGAATAGCCCGCCGCGTCGCTCAATTCCCGCATATGTATGTCCGTCTTCAGGTTCTGTTCCATATAATCCAGCGCAAGCTGAATCCTGTCGAGATAATCCGGGTTCATTTTGTCCGCCTTTCAAAAACGCTTTCCCTGCTTCATTCATAATCTGGCAGAGGAATGTCCCTCTCCCTGCCCGCCGCACGGCCCGCAGCCGCTTCAGCGGCAGGCTTCCCATTGCGGGACTGTGCATAGAAAAAGCCCCTTTATGCCATTGTAGCACAAAAAGAGGCAAAAACATTTCCAATATCAGGATTTGGAATCACAGAACTAACCTGACAGCCGTTCCCTAAGCATTGTATTTCGTTTCGTCACCGTCACATTTTTTACCGCATAGGAAAGCGCCTTTTTCGTACCGACGATGACCAGTATTTTCTTCGCTCTGGTAATTCCCGTGTAAATCAGATTCCGCTGCAGCATCACAAAGTGAGTCATCAGCACCGGCATAACCACAATCTGGTACTCGGAACCTTGCGCCTTATGTATGGTAGTGGCATAGGCATGGACCAGTTCATCCAGCTCCGAAGCCTCATAGCAGATTTTCCGACCGTCAAACTCCACCGTCAGGACCCGGTCCGTCATATCCACTTTTTCGATGACTCCGATATCTCCGTTGAATACTTCCCTGTCATAATTATTCTTTATCTGCATGACCTTGTCTCCCGGACGGAAGACAAAGCCGCTTCTTCTGAGTCCCTCCCCCTGAGGATTTATGGCTTCCTGCAGCGCAAGGTTCAGATTCGTGGCACCCACCACGCCCTTCTGCATTGGCGTCAGTACCTGTATCGAAGGGGAAGGGGTATTATAATATCGCGGAAGCTTATTCTTCACCAGCTCTACGATCTCCTTCACCACATCCTCCGGCTCTTCCTTTTCCAGAAAAAAGAAATCCGTATTCCTGCCGTTGGAAAGGTCGGGCATATGGCCTGCATTGATTCTGTGGGCGTTCATGATAATTCTGCTCTCCTGG